>JAYWAV010000361.1:0-9661 GCA_043782015.1 Rhodoferax sp.
CACATCACCCTTTTGCACAATCCCACGTTTCTTCAAATGGCCCTCGGCATCCATCAACGCGGTATCACGGTCCGCACTGGTGTCCATCAACAAAGGGCGTACATTGCGGTACAGCGTCATCTTGCGCTGCGTGCTGACCTTGGGTGTCAGCGCGTAAATCGGTACATCCACGAGATGGCGACTCATCCACAGGGCTGTGGAGCCGCTGTCCGTCATCGCAACGATGGCCTTGGCACCCAGGTGGTACGCAGTGAACAGTGCCCCCATCGCTATGGATTGGTCGATGCGCTTGAAAGTCTTGCCGGTGAAATCGGCGTCCAGCTTGGGATGCTCACCGCCTTCGGCTGCCAGGCAAATCTTGGCCATCTCGATCACTGTCTCTAGCGGGTACTTCCCGGCAGCCGTTTCGGCGGACAACATCACCGCGTCGGTACCGTCCAGCACCGCATTGGCGACGTCGCTGACCTCAGCGCGCGTCGGCACCGGATTCGTGATCATCGACTCCATCATTTGCGTGGCGGTGATGACCACCTTGTCGTACTCGCGCGCCAGCTTGATCATGCGTTTTTGCAACGCCGGCACGGCTGCGTTGCCGACCTCGACTGCCAGGTCGCCGCGCGCCACCATGATGCCGTCGCTGGCCGCCAAAATTTCCACCAGTAGCGGGATCGCTTCGGCACGCTCGATCTTGGCGATCAGGCCGGGGCGGTGGCTGCCATATTCGGCAGCGGCCACGTTGCAGAGCTGGCGCGCCATTTCCATATCGGTTGCATTTTTCGGAAAGCTCACGGCCACGTAGTCGGCCTGGAAGCTCATCGCTGTGCGGATGTCATCCATGTCTTTGGCCGTCAGTGCGGGGGCGGTGAGGCCACCACCTTGTTTGTTGATGCCCTTGTTGTTGGACAGCTCGCCACCAAGCTTGACGGTGGTGTGCACCTGTTCGCCCTTGACGGCGTCGACGGTGATGACGATCAGGCCGTCGTTGAGCAGTAGCACGTCGCCCGCTTTCACTTCGCGCGGCAAGGCCCTGTAGTCCAGGCCGACGGCGTCAATATCACCCAGCTCTGTACGCGTTGCGTCGAGCACAAATTTTTGCCCTGGCTCCAGCATGACTTTGCCGTCGGCAAACTTGCCAACGCGAATCTTCGGGCCTTGCAGGTCAGCCATGATGGCCACTTCACGCCCGGCGCGCTGCGCGGCTGCACGCACCAGTGCCGCACGGTCGATATGGTCTTGTGCCTTGCCGTGGCTGAAGTTCAGGCGCACGACGTTGACGCCAGCGCGAATCATCTCTTCCAGCAGCGCCGGATCACTGGAGGCAGGGCCCAGGGTTGCAACAATTTTGGTGGCGCGACGTGGCATGGTTTTTTGTCTCCTCACAGGTTGTGGCGCATTCTCACACGGAACCCCCGGGCTGGCGGTTACACGCCAGTGTCAAGTTGCAGCTTACTTGACACGCTTGGGGTGGCATAGTGCAATGGCTGACCCTATGCCTCTGGCGTTGGGGCCTCTGCCAAAACTGCTACCCACCCGAATCCAATGCCGCACACCTCGAACGAAATCAAACTGGAACGCGGAAACCGCGCACTGGTGATTGCCGCGTTTCTATTGACTGCGGGCGTTGTATTGACCGGGTGGATCACGATCCGCAATGACTCGGCACTGACCCTGGCAGCGCACCTGCAATTCACGCAGCAGGTGGATCAGCTGGAGACTGCAGTGCAGACCCGCCTGGAAGCCCCATCCAGCGTATTGCGGGGTCTCAACGGCCTGTTCGCTGCGCACGGCAAACCAAGCAACAAGTCCCTTCAGGCGTGGGTGCAGGCACAGGACCTGCCACACAACGCCCCCGGTGTTCGGGGTCTGGGCTGGATGGTTCGGGGGCCGCGTTCCGGGTTGACCCAATTTGTCAATGCCGGACGCGCTGAACAGGGCGCGAATTTCCAGTTCGTGCCCCGCGGCGATTCCGATCCGCTGTTCATTCTCGACGCCATCGAGCCGCGTAGCGCCAATTCCGCGCTATGGGGGCAAGACGCCAGTGCGCAAGTCGCCATCATGGAAGCCGTGGCACGCGCGATTGGAGAGGGTGAGGCGGTACTGGCGCGCAGCATTGCGCCAGCCGATTCTCCGTGGGGCAGCGATTTTTTCTATTTCGCCCCTGAGTACCAGGCCCCGGCACCGCCCAAAACCCCGTCCGAGCGCGACAACGCGCTGGCTGGCATCTGGGTTGTCCGACTGGCTTCGGAAGAGCTCTTGTCTGCAACGCTGGCCCCTGCGCGCGGGGTAATGGACTTTGAACTCCTGGACACGCAAGCGGGCAGTGCATCGGCGTTGGTGTTTTCTTCCACCAGCACAACGGGCAGCAGCCGCTGGCAGGCCCGGGATTTTTCCAAGCGAACTTTCCATGCGCAACGAACCATCGTTGTGGCGGGGCACCGCTTCAGCCTGCAAACCGGCAGCAGTACATATTTCGATGCTTCAGTGGACCACTCCAGTTCCACGCTGATTGGCACAGCGGGCGTTGCGCTGAGTGCATTGCTCGCAATGACGGCCTGGCTGCTGCTGCGGGCACAAAACCGCACCCACCGGGAGAACCACGCCATGGTGCGCGACCTGGCACGGCTCACGCGCATCATCAAGGGCACTTCACATGTGGTGTTTGTCGGCGACGCCGAACGCGACATCGTCTGGGTCAATGAAGCATTCACCCGATTGACCGGCATCAGTGCCGCGCAGGCCACAGGTCAGCGCTTTGACCGACTGGTGGACCTGGGCGCAACCAGCAACGCCGTTGTGCAGATGCTGCACCAGGCACTGGACCAACGCGAAAGCCTGCGCACACAACTCCGGTTGCGTGCGCAGAGCGGTGAATTGCACTGGTTTGATCTGGATTTGCAGGTGGAGCACGACGAGCAGGGGGCTTATTCCGGCTATATCGTGATTGCAGCCGACATCACCACACAGCGCCAGGCCAATGACAAGGCCGCTGCCGCGCTGCGCGAGAACGAAGCCCTGATGGCTGCCATTGACCAGCACTCCATCGTGTCCATCGCGGACTACCGCGGCAACATCATTTATGTGAACGACATGTTCAGCCAAATCAGTGGTTACAGCCGCGAGGAACTGTTGGGCAGCAACCACCGCATCGTCAAGTCCGACCAGCAGGATGACGCCTTCTGGGAGACCATGTGGAAGACCATCTCCAGCGGGTACACCTGGCGTGCAACGGTGTGCAACAAGGGCAAAGACGGCAGCCTGTACTGGGTGGACGCGGTCATATCCCCTTACTTTGACGATGCCGGCAACATTGAGAAGTACGTCTCCATCCGCTCCAACGTCACACCCGCGCGCGAAGTGCAACAAGAGCTGGCCAACGAGCGCGAACACCTCAACGCGATCCTTGTCGGTACCGACGCGGGTACGTGGGAGTGGGACGTTCCCAGCGGGCAGATTGCGATCAACAGCCGCTGGGCAGAGATCGTGGGATATACGCTGACCGATCTGGGCAACGTCTCGGTGGAGACTTGGGGCCAGCTGTGCCATCCGGACGATCTGCTGCTTGCCAAGGAACTGCTGCACCAGCATTTCAGCAGCACGCTGAAATCCTATTCCTGCGAAATCCGCATGCGCCACCGCGATGGCCACTGGGTCTGGATACTGTCCAGCGGCAAAGTCAGCGCCTGGGTAGCGCCCGGCCAGCCGCGCCGGGTGTCGGGTATCCAACTGGATATCACGGTGCAAAAGAGCCTGCAGTTCGAGCTACACCAGAACAACCAGGTGATGCAAAGCATTCTGGCCAACATCCCGGTGGCGCTCAGCGTATTCGATAGCGACTTGCAACTGATCGCGCGCAACGACAAGTTCCAGGAGTTGCTGGAATTCCCGTCGTGGCTGTTTGAGAGCCCGAACGTCAGCTTTGAGAGCCTGATCCGCTACAACGCATCGCGCGGCGAATATGGCGCCGGTGATGTGGAGCAGGCCGTGCAATACATCATCGAACGGGCCCGCAACATCACGCCGCACCAGTTCGAGCGCGTACGGCCCAACGGCCAGGCGCTGGAAGTACGCGGCGCACCCATGCCCGGCGGCGGCTTCATCACCACCTACGCCGACATTTCCGAGCGCAAAAAAGCAGAGGCCGAAATCCAGCGCAGTACCGGGCTGTTGCAGTCGGTGCTCGATTCGGCGTCGGAGGTGTCTGTTGTCTCGATCGACATGGGCGCGGTCGTCACCCTGTTCAACAAAGGGGCCGAGCGTATGTTTGGCTATGCGGCATCCGAAGTGGTCGGGCAGCAAACTTTGTTGTATTTCTTTGGACCGGCGGAGTTGCAGGCCCGCAGTGCGGCCATGTCGGCGCAATTGGGTTGTGCGGTGTCAGGTCTGGATGTGCTGATTCATGCAAGTGTTTTGGGCAAGCGCACCGAGTGGAGCTATGTGCACAAGGACGGACACCAGTTCTCCGCAGCGCTGGTAGTCACCGCGATGACCGACAACACGGGCAAGCGCACGGGCTATCTGGCTGTCAGCCATGACATCACGCAGGAAAAAGACAACGAGCAGGCTCTGCTGATGGCGGTGGAACTGGCGGAGCAGGCGGCCCTGTCCAAAGGACAGTTCCTGGCCAATATGAGCCATGAAATCCGTACGCCCATGAATGCGGTGCTGGGCATGCTCAAGCTGCTGCAAAACACCACGCTGGACGAACGCCAACTCGACTACACGACCAAAACCGAGAGCGCAGCCCGCTCGCTGCTGGGCCTGCTCAACGACATCCTGGATTACTCCAAGGCCGAGGCCGGCAAGATGCAGCTGGACCCGCATCCGTTTGCCGTTGACGCACTGCTACGCGACCTCTCGGTCATTCTGTCGACCAATATCGAGGCGCGGGACATCCAGTTGTTGTTCGATGTGGATGCACGGCTTCCCGCCATGTTGGTGGGCGACGCGCTGCGCCTGCAGCAGGTGCTGATCAACCTGGGCGGCAATGCCATCAAATTCACCGAGCACGGCGAGGTGGTGGTATCGATGCAGCAGTTGGCGCGCACCGACCAGGACGTGCAATTGCGCATCCTGGTGAAAGACAGCGGCATTGGCATTGATCCGGCCAACCAGCAGCACATTTTTTCGGGTTTCTCACAGGCTGAGGCCTCCACCACACGCCGCTTTGGCGGCAGCGGACTGGGCCTGTCGATTTGCCGCCGCCTGGTGGAACTGATGGGCGGAGAGCTGAAGCTGGAAAGTGCGCTGGGACAGGGCAGCCGGTTTTACTTTGACATCACGTTGCCGTTGGCCACTGACGCGGAGATCGCCAGCACCACAGCGCTCAACGTGGCGCCGCCGGCAGACGAGGCTGCGGTGAAACGCCGCGCCAAACGCAAGGCGGCTGAACCCAAAGCTGCAGGCCCGCAACGGCTGGCGGGCATGCGCCTGCTGGTGGTAGAGGACAACCTGATCAACCAGCAGGTTGCCAGGGAGCTGCTCGGCGCCGAAGGTGCGCTGATCACCCTGGCGGGCAACGGGCAATTGGGAGTAGATGCGGTGGCTGCAGCCGACACGCCTTTCGATGCCGTACTGATGGACATGCAAATGCCAGTGATGGATGGCTACACCGCGGCTCGCACGATACGCGCGGAATTGGGCCTGCGCGATTTGCCCATCATTGCAGTCACGGCCAATGCCATGCCGTCGGACCGCGAGGCTTGCATCGCCGCCGGCATGGATGACCACATCGGCAAGCCCTTTGATCTGCCCAAGCTGATCGCCATGCTGCAGCGCTACACGGGCCACACTGGCCCCTCTTCAACGGTGGCGGCTGCGCCTGGTAGCACGCCGCGTGATGTGAACGCACACGATGTTGCAGGTGCGCTGGAGCGTTTGGGTGGCAATGCGGCGTTATACCTGCAAATCCTGCAGGCGTTTTTGGTGGAAATTGCGGCGGCGCCAACCCAACTGGAAGCGTTGCTCAAGAGCCGGGATTCCATCGGGGCCGCGCGTTTGCTGCATACCATCAAGGGTCTGTCATCGACAGTCGGGGCGCAGCATCTGTCCCAGGTATGCAAAGACGCCGAACACTCCCTGAAGACCTCGTCCGAAGGCACCAGCTTGGTGCCCCGCTTGGCGCTGGCAGTGGAGCGCACCACGGCCGAGTTGCAGGCGGTGCAATCCACGCTGGCCACTGCGCCCCAAGCCGATGCGCCGCCGCCCATAGCCCAACCGGATGCCGTAGTGTTGCTGCAGGGGCTGCAGACGCTGCGCCTGCTGTTGCGCGACTCGGACATGCAGGCTCTGGAGGTATTTGCCCGGTTGCAACATCAGCCGTCCCCTACGGACGTCGCAGCCTGGCAAGCGCTGCAATCTGCGATGATGTCGCTCGACTTTGCGCAGGCGCTCACGCACTGCGACACCTTGATTTACCAACAAAGCTAAGTGATGATTTCTCCTGACTCCACCGCGGCGGCCATGCTGGACAGCATCCATGGCAAGCCCAAGCTGCTGGTGGTGGATGACCAGACCATCAACATCCAGGTCATGTACCAGGCGTTTGCCGGGGACTACCAGGTATTCATGGCCACTGGCGGAGCCCAGGCCTTGGCGATTTGCCGCGAGAACCCGCCGGATCTGGTGCTGCTGGATGTGGTGATGCCAGACATCGACGGCTTTGAAGTCTGCCGCCAGCTCAAGGCGCACGAATCTACCCGCCATATTCCCGTCATTTTTGTGACGGCCCACACCGATGCGGCCCAGGAAACCCACGGCCTGAGCCTGGGGGCGGTGGACTTCATAGCCAAACCGATCAATCCGGCGGTAGTTCGCGCGCGCGTCAACACCCAACTCACGCTGAAGTTCCAGTCCGACCTGTTGCGCAAACTGGTGTTTTTGGATGGCCTAACCGGCGTGTTCAACCGGCGCTATTTCGACCAGCAACTGGGTACGGAATGGGCCCGCTCCGCGCGCAGCGGCTCACCGATGTCGATGGTGTTGCTGGATGTGGATTTTTTCAAGAACTTCAACGACCGCTATGGTCACCAGGCAGGTGACGATTGTTTGCGCATGATTGCGGCAACGCTGAAGTCTGCGCTCAAACGGCCCGCCGATCTGGTGGCCCGCTATGGCGGGGAAGAGTTTGCCTGCATCCTGCCGGAAACATCGTTTGACGACGCCATGGTCTTGGCTGCCGAACTGGAAAGCCAGGTACGCAAGCTGAGCATCGCGCACGAGAGCTCGGACGTCGCCAAGGTGGTCACCATCAGTCTCGGGGTAGCCGCCAACGGCGGTGCTGCACCCAGCCAGGATGGTGGTTTGCAACTGCTCAAGCTGGCAGACGCGCAGCTTTACCAGGCCAAACACACTGGACGGGGCCGCGTCTGTGGAGAGCCCCTACCTTCTGCCTAGCCTTGCGCGCGACGCGCCAGAATCTCGAACGCGGGCAGGGTTTTACCTTCGAGCACTTCCAGAAAAGCGCCGCCGCCTGTGGAGATGTACCCCACCTTGTCTTCAATGCCGTATTTGGCAATCGCGGCCAGCGTATCGCCACCCCCGGCAATGCTGAACGCGCTGGATTCGGCAATCGCCTGCGCGATCACCTTGGTGCCGTTTTCGAATGCCGCAAATTCAAATACGCCGACTGGGCCGTTCCAGACGATGGTGCCCGCCTTCTTCAACTGATCGGCCAATACCTGCGCAGTTTGCGGACCGATATCCAGAATCAGGTCATCGTCTGCGACGTCCGTAGCCGCTTTCACGGTCGCGACGGCATCCGCTGCAAAATTCTTGGCGGTGACTACATCCGTCGGGATCGGCACCGCCGCGCCGCGCGCCTTCATGGCTTCGATCACAGCCGTGGCTTCGGCCAGCAAATCCGGCTCGGCCAAGCTATTGCCAATCTTTAGGCCGGCCGCCAGCATGAAGGTGTTGGCGATACCGCCGCCCACAATCAGCTGTCCACATTGGCGGCCAGGCTCTTCAAAATGGTCAGCTTGGTGGAAACTTTGGACCCTGCGACGATGGCGACCAGCGGGCGCTTCGGGGAAAGCAGCGCCTTGGTGATGGCATCCATCTCTGCCGCCAGCAAGGGGCCAGCACAGGCGATGGGCGCGAACTGCGCAATGCCGTAGGTGGAAGCTTCTGCACGGTGCGCGGTGCCAAATGCGTCGTGCACAAAGATGTCGCACAGCGCAGCCATTTTGCGGGCCAAGGCTTCGTCGTTTTTCTTTTCGCCTTTGTTGACGCGGCAGTTTTCCAGTATCACCAATTGACCGGGTTTGACATCCACGCCATCAGTCCAGTTGGCCAGCACGGGGATGTCGCGGCCTATCAACTCACCCATGCGCTTGGCCACTGGGGTCAGAGAGTCTGCGGGGGTAAACGCGCCTTCGGTGGGGCGGCCCAAATGGGAGGTCACCATCACCGCGGCACCGGCGTCCAGCGCCATCTGAATGCACGGCACGCTGGCGCGAATGCGGGTGTCTTCGGTGATGCGGCCCCCGCCCTCAGGTGTGTGGTCCTGCGGCACATTCAGGTCGGCACGGATGAAGACACGTTTGCCGGCAACCTTGCCGGCAGCGCACAAATCTGAAAAGCGTATGACGTTCATGGAGCAACCCTTGTTTACAACTGTGCGAATTGTAGAAGGGCTGTTCAACGCTGCTTACGTACCTGCGTCGTTCCAACCCACGGACGGGTTTACCAAGCCAGTCCTAGGTGCAGTGGCAAATACACCAGCATGCCAACCACAATGGTGCCCAACACCGCCTGACCACGACCCTTGGTTGCGAAGTAGTAGCCAGCGCCAGAGGCGAAGGCAAACAGCCTTGCATCTTGCCAGGTGGTAATCAGATGCCCTTGCGACATCACTACCTCAGGTAGCACCACAGCGGACAGCGCCGCAATCGGCGCGTACTGCAGGCCACGCTGCGCCCAGTGCGGCAAGTGCCAGGGTTTGCTGCTGAGGAAGAAAAGGCAGCGGGTGAGCACAGTCACCAGCGCCAGCCCGACGATCACGCCCAGCGTCCAGCCGTCGGTCTGGTTCATGGCGGTGTCCCGGGTGTTGCAGGCGGAGGGCTTTTCAGTTGCTCCAGCACCAGACACAGGGCAACCGCCGCCGCAATGGCCACGACGATGTTGAGCTTGAATGGCAGCGCAAATGCGGCAACCGCCGCCATCGCAGCGACACCGGCCGAGACGCGGCGCAAGGTGCTGGTCGCCAACGAACAACCCACACCCACCAGCGCCAGAATGCCCGCAAAACCCAGCCCCCAACTGGCTGGGATGGAATGCGCCAGCGCGATGCCCAGCAGGCTCATGGTCTGCCAACTAATCCAATTGAACATGCTGCCGCCGTTAAGGTATGCCAGCTCTGAGGTGCGGCCTGCATCGTCGGTCGCCGGATGCTTGAAGGCTTTGGTGAACAGCACATAACTCATGTCCGTGGTGAGGTAGCCGTTTAAGATCCGCCAGCGAAGCGGCAAATGCATCAGATAGGCCCTCAGGTGGGCACTGAACACCACAAAGCGGAGATTCACGCAAAACGCAGTCGCCAGAATCACCCACGCTGGAGCTCCGGCCGCAATCAGCGGCATGGCCGCCAGTTGCGAACTGCCAGCAAACACCAGCAGGCTCATCGCCACGGCCTCAAAGGCACTCATACCAGAATTGACCATGG
>JAYWAV010000362.1:0-9658 GCA_043782015.1 Rhodoferax sp.
CCGAGAGCACTGTGTGCACCCGGTGTTGAAATCAGGCGACAATCGTGCTGTAGGTGATGGATTGAAAAATGATGGTACTTTTGCTGGTACTTACGTAAAACAAATGAATGACATTAAGCGTACATGCGGTCTGCAGCCTGTTTTGTGATCCCCGCCAGCGCACCAAGCATGACCGACGACTACCAAATCGAAATCCCGCCATCCTTTTTGGCGTTGTTCACGGACCCCGGACGGTCCAAACCCAATGCATCGCGCGACCATGTCGCCGCCCGCTACGAGCTGTGCGAAGACTTGGCCAATATGCTGACGCAAACCGCGCAGGACATGCAGTTTTCTCTGGGTATCGATGAATCCGATGTGCTGCAGCGCTGCCATCTGGGCCTGACCGGAGAGGCATCGGTGGTCGACACGAAGGAGGCCCAGTGGGTGGTGTGTCGTCTGGCTGAGCTGCTGAACTGGCGCTACACCGACATTTAGCTGCCTTCGCCTCCATTGTCCTTCAGGCCCAAGGCTAGTTCGTAGAGCGCGTTGCGCGGCTCACCGGTGATATCCGCGGCAAGTTTGACGGCAGTCTTCAGCGGCAGCTCGGTCATCAGCAGTTTGAGAATGCGTGTGTCACCGCCAGCCGCAGCCACAATGGGCATCGGATGCAGCACCAGTGCGAACTCTCCGCGCAAACGGTTCGCATCGCCAGCCAGCCAGGCGGTCAGACCTTCGCAGGTGACGGTAGCGACGTCTTCAAATTGCTTCGTTAATTCGCGCCCAACGGTCACCTTGCGCGGCCCTAAAACAGCCAGCGCCTGCGCCATCGCCTCAATGCGATGCGGCGCTTCAAGCAACACGACCGCGCGGGCTTCCCCGGCCAAGGCCTGCACGGCGACAGCGCGCTCGCCACTCTTGGTCGGCAGAAAGCCCGCGAATACAAAACCGTGGCCCGCTTCATCCGTGATACCAGCGACCGAGATGGCGCTGGTCACGCTGCTGGAGCCGGGCAGGGGGATCGCACGCAGACCCTGGGCGTGCACAGCGGCGACCAGCCGGGCGCCGGGGTCGCTGACGCCAGGGGTTCCAGCGTCGCTGACATAGGCCACACGCAAGCCCTCGCGCAGCAGCGCCACCACTCCCTGTGCGGCCTCTTCTTCGTTGTGCTGGTGCAAGGCGAGCAACTGGGCGCCGCTCTTGTCGATGCCATAGGCGCGCAGCAGCGATTGCGTGTGGCGGGTGTCTTCGCAGGCCACACGATCCGCCAGCTGCAGCACGTGCAAGGCCCGCAGGCTGATGTCGGCCAGGTTGCCGATCGGTGTGGCAACCACATACAGCGCGCCCTGCGGATAATGCTGGTCAGCAGCGGCCGCATGGGCGGCTGCCAGGGCAGAGGTAAAAGACGCGCTCACAATGGATTTCCTTCCTTCCAGACCAACTTCCAAGCCAGTACCCAAGCCCACCACCAAGGCGCTGGGTGACGCTGCAGAGGACCAGGCTTTGCATTTTTTGCAAGCCGAAGGCCTGAGGCTGGTACACCGCAATTATCGGACCCCCGGGCGTGGCGGCGGAGAGATCGATTTGATCATGCAAACCCGCGACGGCACATGCGTTTTTGTCGAGGTGCGGCGCCGGGCCTCGCAAAGCCATGGCGGCGCCGCGGCCAGCGTGGTCGGTGTGAAGCAGCGGCGCATCATCTTCGCGGCGCGCCACTACCTGCTGCGCCTGCGCACGCAGCCGCCCTGCCGGTTTGATGTGGTGCTGGTGGAGCCCGACGGCCTGCAATGGTTGCAGGCGGCGTTTGATGCGTCCTGATCAGGGATATTCCGTCGGAGTTAAGACCCCGCTGGGGGCAGCGATCCGCGTAGCGGTCGAGCGTGGGGGTTATCATCCTTGCCATGCTGGAACAACGGATTCAACAAAACTTCATCGACAGCGCCGATCTGAAGTACCAGTCTGCGCAGGTCTTAAGCAAACCTATTGGCGACGCAGCGGAAGCGCTGCTGGCCTGTGTCACCAGTGGTGGCAAGGTGTTGGCGTGTGGCAATGGTGGCTCGGCCGCCGACGCGCAGCATTTTGCGGCGGAATTTGTCGGTCGCTTCGAGCGCGAACGGCCCGAATTGGGTGCGATTTCGCTGACCACTGACACCTCCATCATCACGGCTATTGCCAACGACTACGATTTCAACGTCATCTTCTCGCGCCAGGTGCGCGCTCTGGGGTCGCCCGGCGATGTGCTGCTCGCCATCTCCACCAGCGGCAACTCGGGCAATGTACTGGCCGCCATCGAAGCTGCCCACGAGCGCGAGATGGTGGTCATTGGCCTGACCGGCAAAGGCGGTGGCAAGATGGCGCACCTGTTGCGCGATACCGATGTGCACATCTGTGTGCCGCACGATCGAACGGCCCGCATCCAGGAAGTTCATCTTTTAGCCCTGCATTGCCTGTGCGATGCAGTGGATGCCCAGCTATTGGGCGACCAGGAAACCAACCCATGAAAAACAAATTCTCTTTCGGCGTTTGCGCCTTGGTATTGACCGCATCTTTGGCCAGTCTCAGTGGCTGTGTGCCTTTGATGATCGGCGGTGCAGTCATGACCGGCATGGTGGCGTTGGACCGCCGCACTTCGGGCGCCGTGGTGGAAGATGAAGGCATCGAAATCAAGGCCGCGATGCGTATCCGCGAAAACCTGGGCGAGCGCGTGCACATCAATGTGACCAGCTACAACCGCCAGGTGCTGTTGACTGGTGAGGCGCCCAGTGCGCAGGACCGCCAGTTGGTCGAGCAGGTAGTAGCGGGTGTAGACAACGTACGCAACATCGTGAACGAGGTGGCCATTTTGGGCAACTCCACGCTGACGCAACGCTCTTCCGACTCCATCGTGACCGGCCGCGTCAAGGCCGCACTGCTGGATGCCAGGGATCTGTTTGCCAACTCATTCAAGATCGTAACCGAGCATGGCACCACCTATGTCATGGGCCGTGTGACACAGCGCGAAGCGACCCGCGCCACTGAGGTGATCACCGCACAGTCCGGCGTGCAACGCCTGGTACGTGTGCTGGAAATCATCAGCGAAGATGAGTTGGCGCGTCTGGTGCCCCCCACCAAGGCGAAGTAACGCTGCTCTTAGAAGCGCCAGCCAATACCCACGCCGACCAGCAACGGGTCCACCTTGAAGGTGCCAAGCTTGTTGCCGGCTGCGGACACATCCGTCTCCAGGTAGACCTTCTTCACGTCAACGTTGAAGTACATATTGCCGGATAACGGAATATCCACGCCCAGCTGCAATGCGCCGCCTACGCTGTCGCGCTTGATGTCAACGCCAGCCGGCAAATCGACGCCGGTGAACTTGGTGTAATTGATGCCGACACCGACATAGGGCTTGAAGCTTGTGCCGTCAAAATGGTATTGCAGCACCAAGGTGGGTGGCAGATGGGTCACGGTACCAATCTTGGTGCCCTTGGATGACAGGTCATGTTGTTGGGGCACCGTGAGGATCAACTCGGCCGCTACGTTCTTGTTGAAGAAATAGCTGAAATCCACTTCCGGGATGGTCTTGTCATTGATCGACAAACCCAAGCCCGTGGAATCCGTATTCGCGCTTTGCATGTTCACGGCACGAACGCGCACCAGCAACGAGCCATTATTGAACTGCGCAAATGCACTGCTGCCAGTCAATGCGGCAGCGGCCAAAGCAATAGCGGAAATGGTCTTTTTTGTCATGGTCAGACACCTTCTTGAAACAGGAATATTCCTGATTTGTATTTTTCAGGGTTAGTCCGCAAACCACTTGCGCTACGTCAACCCGCAGTGCCTGTGCATTTGCGCTGCATCAAGGTTATTCGCTTGAGGCACTGGAACAGGCCGGATGTGCTTCAGCACATGTCATCACAGTTTCATATACGGCAATAAAGATGGGACCTCTGTGTTCCGCGGCACCCTGCCTTCGGACTTGTGAACCCTCTTCTTTGGAGCTCTGTGCCCATGAATGCCCCCCGCGAATTTTCCCGCCGTCACCTGTTGCAATTTATGGGCAGCGCCCCGCTTCTGCCTCTGGCAGGCAGTAGTTTGTTTTTGTCCGCCTGTGGTGGCGCCGCCAGTGCCGCAACCTATAGCAGCGTCACATTCAAGTCCATGCCTGCGCCCACGCTGGCCAATGCAGCCGCGATGGCCACTACCTCTGTGGCTTCGACCATGACTGTCAACTTCAGCGACCTCACTACGCAGGACTACAAGCTGGCCTACCAGCCGTTCTTTATCACCGGTGATCTGGTGCCTGACGGCAACGGCGGCAAAATTCTGGCGGGCGGTTACGTGGACATCAATCGCCAGCCCATCATCGATGCCACGGTGCCCGGCAAAGAGCGCCAGTACTACTCGGACTCTCCGGATGGCACATCGCTGCTGATGGTGCCAGGCGCCAAGGTCACGGGCGTCAAAGGCAACACCGTGTTTGCTGTGGTGCAGTTCGAATACACCACCGCGTCGCAAAACGGCGTCAGCGCGTACGGCACATTGCCGTCGCCTATCGCCGTGTTGAGCCTGGACCAGGATCCCGCTACCGGTAAGCTGTCGCTGGTGAAGTACCACAACGTGGACACCACCTCGGTCAATGGCCTGTGGATTACATGCGGCGCGAGCCTCTCGCCCTGGGGCACACACCTGTCCAGCGAAGAATACGAACCCAATGCATTCACCGCCGCAGGTGAAGCCCAGTTCAAGGCTTTCAGCAAAAATCTGTATGGCAACGAAGCCACTGCCAACCCCTACAACTATGGGCATCTGCCCGAAGTGACGGTGAATGCAGATGGCACGGCCTCCATCAAAAAGCACTACTGCCTGGGCCGTATTTCGCACGAGCTGGTACAGGTCATGCCCGACAACCGCACGGTGTTCATGGGCGACGATGCGACCAACAGCGGCTACTTTGTGTTCGTGGCCGACAAGGAAAAAGACCTGTCCGCCGGCAGCTTGTATGTTGCCAAAGTTGGCGCTGGTTTCAGCCTGGACCCGAGCGCTACTGCTGCGCCACTGACCTGGATCAAACTGGGCTCTGCAAGCAGCACGGAAATCCAGAACTTGGCTACGACGCTCAAGGCGACCGACATCATGAGCGTCAAGTCCAGCGACCCGTTGGATGCGACCTACATCAAGGTCAACGCCAATGGCCGCATCGAATGGATCAAGATGGTGCCGGGCATGGAGAAGGCGGCGGCGTTCCTGGAAACACACCGTTATGCCGCGCTGGTGGGCGCCTCGATGGGCTTCACCAAAATGGAGGGCACCACGGTCAACATCAAGGACAAGGTGGCCTACTCTGCATTGCAGAACTGCCAAGGCTCCATGGTCGCAGGCAATGCCTTGAACACCGTGGGCAATGGTATTTCCATTCCCAAGCAACTGGTAGCCGGTGCCGTGATGGCTTTGAACCTTGCGGGTGGCGTCAAGGACGACAAGGGCGTAGCCATCAACAGCGAATGGATGCCTGTGGATACGAAACCCCTGCTGGTGGGCGAAGACATTGCATCCGATGCGTTGGGCAACACCGCCAACCCAGACAAGATCGCCAACCCCGACAACCTGAAGTTTTCGGAAAAAATGCGCACGCTATTCATCGGCGAAGACAGCAGTCAGCACGTCAACAACTTCTTGTGGGCCTACAACATCGACACCAAAGCGCTATCGCGTGTCATGTCCATCCCGGCAGGCGGCGAATCCACCGGGCTGCATGCGGTGGACGAGATCAACGGCTGGACCTACATCATGAGCAATTTCCAGCACGCGGGTGATTGGCTGGGCATCCACAACAACGTCAAGGCCACGCTGGAGCCTTTGATCAAGGCCAACTACAAGGACAAGTTTGGTGCGGCTGTGGGTTACCTCACGGGCGAGGCAACCCAACTGAAGCTCGCCAAGGCTTAAAGGAACATGCCCCTGGCAGTATGGCCGGGGGCTTCTGGCCAGTTGGGGACAGAGCTAAAGATCTGTCCCGCAAAAGTATTACTTTAGTCTTTTGATCAGGCTGGACGTATCCCAACGCTGGCCGCCCATTTGCTGGACGTCGGCGTAGAACTGATCCACCAGCGCGGTCACCGGCAGGCGTGCGCCATTGCGCTTGGCTTCGTCGAGCACGAGGCCGAGGTCTTTGCGCATCCAGTCCACCGCAAAGCCAAAGTCAAACTTGTCGGCCACCATGGTCTTGCCGCGGTTGTCGAGCTGCCAGCTTTGTGCCGCGCCCTTGCCGATCACATCGAGCACCTGGTTCATGTCCAAGCCCGCCTTTTGACCAAAAGCAATCGCTTCCGAGAGGCCTTGTACCAACCCGGCAATGCAGATCTGGTTCACCATCTTGGCGAGTTGGCCGGCGCCGCTGTCACCGAGCAACGTAAAGGCGCGCGAGAACGCCATCGCCACCGGCTTGGCCGCTTCAAACGCCGAGGCATCGCCGCCGCACATCACGGTCAGCATGCCGTTTTGCGCACCCGCCTGGCCGCCAGAGACCGGGGCGTCAATTAAGTGCAGGCCTTTGGCTTTTGCAGCTGCGTGCAGTTCACGTGCAACGCTGGCCGATGCCGTGGTGTGGTCCACGAAGATGGCGCCCGGCTTCATGGACTGGAATGCGCCCTCGGGCCCGATGGTGACAGCGCGCAAGTCATCGTCATTGCCGACGCAGCTGAAAACAACGTCTGCGGACGCAACTGCCAACGCGGGCGTGGCCGCATGGGCTTGCGCGCCTTTGCTGCTCTGGAAAGCCTGAAACTCAGCAACCCATTGGGCGGCTTTGCTGGCGGTGCGGTTGTAGACCGTGACCTGGTGCCCGGCCTGTGCCAAGTGGCCAGCCATCGGGCCGCCCATGACGCCCAGACCTAGGAAAGCAACGGATGCGGGAGGGGCGAGTTCGTAGGTTTTGGGGTTCGTTGTGGGCATGGGGAAAAGGGGTTCAAACGGTTGGAAGGGCAATTTGCCGCCGGGCCGCCCCAAGGAAAGTTACGACCCCGCTGGGGGCAGCGACCCGCGTAGCGGCGGAGCGTGGGGGGCTACATCACATCAGACGATCGAAAAACTTTCGGTACCAGCGGAGAGGTCGTTGGACTTGCCGCGCGCGCTGTTGAGCTTGATCTGCAAGCGCAGGTCGTTCAGCGAATCGGCATTGCGCAGCGCGTCTTCGTAGGTGATCGCGTTGGCTTCGTACAGGTCGAACAGCGCCTGGTCAAAGGTCTGCATGCCGGCCTGTCGGCTCTTCTTCATGATTTCTTTCACTTCAGAGACTTCGCCCTTGAAGATCAGGTCGGAAATCAGCGGCGAGTTGATCATGATCTCTACTGCAGCGACACGGCCCTTGCCGTCCTGCTTGGGGATCAGGCGCTGGGATACCAATGCCTTCAGGTTCAGTGACAAGTCCATCAGCAACTGGCTGCGGCGCTCTTCGGGAAAGAAGTTGATGATCCGGTCCAGCGCCTGGTTGGCGCTGTTGGCGTGCAGGGTGGCCAAGCAGAGGTGGCCGGTTTCGGCAAACGCCACCGCGTGTTCCATGGTTTCGCGGTCGCGGATTTCGCCCATCAGGATCACGTCGGGCGCCTGGCGCAGCGTGTTCTTCAGCGCAGCTTCCCAGCTGTCGGTGTCCAGGCCGACTTCGCGCTGCGTCACCACGCAGTTCTTGTGCATGTGCACGAACTCCACCGGGTCTTCAATGGTGATGATGTGGCCATACGACTGCTCGTTGCGCCAGTCGACCATCGCCGCCAGCGTGGTCGATTTGCCGGAGCCGGTGGCGCCCACCATGATGGTCAGGCCGCGCTTGGACAGCACGATTTCCTTGAGCACCTGCGGCACACCCAGGCCGTCAATCGTCGGCAGGATTTGTGGAATCACCCGCAGCACCATGCCCACCTTGCCCTGCTGGATGAATGCGTTGACCCGGAAGCGCCCTACGCCCGTTGGGGCAATGGCAAAGTTGCTCTCCTTGGTGCGCTCAAACTCGGCGATCTGCTTGTCGTTCATGATGGAGCGCGCCAGCGCCATCGTGTGCGCAGCATTGAGCGGCTGGGGCGAGACCTTGGTAACCTTGCCGTCGACCTTGATGGCCGGGGGGAAGTCTCCCGTGATGAACAAGTCGCTGCCATTGCGGCTGACCATCAGTTTCAAGAGGTCGTTAATAAACTTGGTGGCTTGATCGCGCTCCATGAGAGCACCTACCTTTCTGGATTGTCCAGGGACGTTTGGGCGAAATTTCCGGCTTGTTTAGCCGGGGAAGTTTTCAGGGATCTTGGCCTTGCCGCGCGCTTCTGCGGGGCTGATGAGGTTGCGTTTGACCAGGTCGGTCAAATTCTGGTCCAGCGTCTGCATGCCCACGCTGTTGCCGGTCTGGATGGAGGAGTACATCTGTGCGACCTTGGCCTCGCGGATCAAATTGCGGATCGCCGGGGTACCCAGCATGATCTCGTGTGCAGCAATGCGCCCCTGGCCGTCTTTGGTCTTGCACAACGTCTGTGAAATCACGGCCTGCAGCGATTCGGACAACATCGCGCGCACCATTTCCTTTTCGTCGGCCGGGAACACATCAATGATCCGGTCGATCGTTTTCGCGGCGCTGGAGGTGTGCAAAGTACCGAACACCAGATGGCCTGTTTCTGCCGCGGTCATCGCCAGACGGATGGTTTCCAGATCGCGCATTTCGCCCACCAGAATCGCGTCGGGATCTTCCCGCAATGCGGACTTCAGCGCGGCGGCAAACGACAGCGTGTGCGGGCCGACTTCCCGTTGGTTGATCAGGCACTTTTTCGATTCGTGCACAAACTCAATCGGGTCTTCTACGGTCAGGATGTGGCCGAACTCGGTTTCGTTCAAAAAATTGACCATCGCCGCCAGCGTGGTCGATTTGCCGGAGCCTGTCGGACCGGTCACCAGCACCATGCCGCGCGGCTTCAAGGCCAACTCGCCAAAAATCTTCGGTGCGTTGAGTTGTTCCAGCGAAAGGATTTTGGAAGGGATCGTCCGGAATACGGCGCCCGCACCGCGGTTGTGGTTGAAGGCGTTGACGCGAAAACGCGCCAGGCCGTCAATCTCGAACGAATAGTCGATTTCCAGGAACTCTTCGTAGTGCTTGCGCTGCGTGTCGTTCATGATGTCGTACACCATGGCGTGCACCTGCTTGTGGTCCAGCGCCTCCACATTGATGCGGCGCACATCGCCGTGGACCCGGATCATCGGCGGCAGGCCGGCCGAGAGGTGCAAGTCGGACGCCTTGTTCTTGACGCTGAAGGCCAGCAGTTGGGTGATATCCACGAAGTCCCCTTCTTGATCAGTTGGGGACAGAGCTGAAGGTCTGTCCCGCAACGCATTGGTTTTGGTACGCTAGGGCGATTATGACCATGATTGCCGACAATCTCCAGCAAGTCCGACAGCGGATGTTGCAGGCGTGCCAGCAGGCTGCACGCTCTCCCGAGTTGGTGCATTTGCTGGCAGTTTCCAAGACCTTTGCTGCCGACGCCGTGCGCCAAGCCCAGGCTGCAGGCCAGGCAGATTTTGGCGAGAACTACATCCAGGAAGCAGTGGAAAAAATCACTGCACTGCGAGACTTGCCGCTGGTCTGGCACTGCATTGGCCCGATCCAGAGCAACAAGACCCGGCTGGTGGCCGAGCACTTTGACTGGGTGCACACAGTCGACCGCCTGAA
>JAYWAV010000363.1:0-9633 GCA_043782015.1 Rhodoferax sp.
GCCGCAGCCTTGCCGCCGGTGGCTGCGCTGCGTGCCTGATGTATTCTGTGCTTGATGCGCAGCGTATTGATCATTGACGACAACCCCGGAGTAGGCGAAGCCCTTTCTCTGCTGTTGTCGCTGCACGACTTGCGTGCGCTGGTCGCCACCGACCCAGCGCAAGGCCTGGCGCTGCTGGAGCGCGAGAGCGTGGACCTGGTGATCCAGGACATGAACTTCAGCCAGGACACGACCTCCGGTCTGGAGGGCACCGAACTGTTTCACCAGATACGCGCTCTGCAGGCCGATCTGCCGGTGATCTTGCTGACCGCATGGACCCAGCTGGAGCATGCGGTCGCACTGGTCAAGGCTGGCGCCGCCGATTATTTGGCGAAACCCTGGGACGATGCCAAGCTGTTGGCGACGATTGAAAACCTGCTGGAATTGTCAGAGTCAAACCGAGAATTGGCGCAAACCCGCCAGGCACGGCGCCAGCGCATAGCCAATCTGCAGCAGCGCTTTGAATTGGACGGCCTGGTGTTCGCGTCCGACGCGATGCTGGCCACGCTGGAGCTGGCTTGCCAGGTGGCGCGTGCACCGTTGCCGGTGCTGGTCACCGGGCCCAACGGCAGTGGCAAGGAGTGCATTGCCGCTATCATCCACGCAAATTCTGCAGTGGCTAACGGACCGTTTATTGCGCTGAATTGCGGCGCGCTGCCGGGTGAACTGATCGAGGCAGAACTGTTTGGCGCCGAGAGCGGTGCTTACACCGGGGCCAACCGCGCCCGCGAAGGGCGTTTTGAAGCGGCCGATGGCGGCACGCTGTTTCTCGATGAAATTGGCAACCTGCCGCTAGCTGGCCAAGTGAAGCTATTGCGCGTGTTGGAGACAGGCCGCTTTGAACGGCTCGGCTCCAATCGCACCCGCGAAACCAAGGTGCGCGTTCTCTCAGCGACCAACGCCGATATCAAGGCCATGGTTGCTGCTGGCACGTTCCGCGAAGATCTGTACTACCGTTTGAATGTGATCGAACTGCGGCTCGCGCCATTGGCGCAACGGCGCGAAGACATTTCGCCCCTGGCCGAACATTTCTTGCAGCGCCGTGCCTCCTTGAGCGATGCTGCGCGCGAGGTGTTGTTGGCCCATGCCTGGCCGGGCAATGTGCGCGAACTCAAGAACACGATGGAGCGCTGTGCGATCTTGTGCGCAGGCCGTGCCATTTGCCCGGCCGATCTGGGGTTGGCCGCATCGCCGTCGCTGCTTTCGGCGCGCAACCTCGACGAACCCAACCGTGACACAGTGCTTGCAGCGCTGGCGAATGCCGATGGTGTGGTTGCGCGTGCCGCGCAAAGTCTGGGCCTGTCGCGCCAGGCACTGTACCGGCGGATGGAGCGTTACGGCTTGCCGCGCGATACCGGCGATTCTGATAAGGTTTAGTGGTCGTGCGCTCGCCTGGCCTGCAACTGCGCATCTTCCTGCTGCTGCTTTGCTCCGCGGTTGCCGCGCTGCTAATCCATGCCTCGCTGGTCTACTGGCCGCTACCGCAGGTTTTGCATTGGCTGGCTGAAATGCCTGCGGCCCTTTCCGGGCAAGCGCCAGCGCCTACGGGCCGCCATGTCGCCAGCCCAGCGGTAGAAATCTGGAACCCGCCTGCACCCTGGAGCGTGGCCGCGCTGGGCCTGACGTTTGCCATCCTGCTGCCTTTGCTGTGGGCGATGGCAGCACAGGCGCTGGCACCGTTGACGCGGCTGTTGCGCGCGCTGGAGGGCGCAGTGCTGAGCTACCAGGATGGCGACTTCAGCATGGCGATTGCCGCACCCCCCGGTGCCAAAAGGCCAGGTGACGCGCTGGCCGAGCTGATGCGCCTGCACAGCGCCTTGGGTCTGGCGCTGCGCGAACAGCGCCAACAGCTGGCGCAGCGGGAGCTGCTGTTGGACACGGTAGTGCAAAACACGCCGTTGGCGATGCTGCTGGTCGACGGTCAGGGCCGCGTTGCGTATGCGAATACGACGGCGCGCCAGTTGCTGGCCCAGGGTCGCAGCCTGGCGGGTAACACGCTGGACGCCTTGCTTGCGCAAGCGCCAGCGGCGTTGGCCCAAGCCTTGTGCAGCCAGCAAGACCAACTGTTCACGATCTCTGAAGCCGGTGGCGAAGAGAGCTTTCATCTGTCGCAACGCACGCTGCAACTGCAAGGCCGACCGCACCGTTTGATTCTGCTGCGCCGCATGACACGGGAGTTGGCGCGGCAGGAGGTGGCGAGCTGGAAGCGGGTGATTCGTGTGATCAGCCATGAGCTGAACAACTCTTTGGCGCCCATCTCGTCACTGGCGCACAGCGGTGCCGAGTTGGCTCGGCGCGGCGACCTGCAGCGTCTGCCCGGCGTGCTGGCGAGCATTGGCGAGCGCGCATCGCACTTGCATGGATTCCTGTCCGGCTATGCCAGTTTTGCGAAGCTGCCAACACCGCGCCGTGGGCCGGTGGCCTGGACCGAACTGCTGGATCGTTTAGCCGCGCATTGCCAGTTCACAGTGCTGCAGCCATTGCCTATCGAACCGGGGTTGCTGGACGCCCCGCAGATGGAGCAGGCGCTGATCAACTTGATCAAGAACGCACACGAAGGGGGCTCGCCGTCTGACGGTGTCACCGTGCGCGTGCGGGCCCAGGGGGAGGATTGGTGTATTCAGGTGGCCGACCGCGGGCCAGGCATGAGTGACACCGTACTGTCACAAGCGCTGTTGCCTTTTTATTCCACCAAACGCAGTGGCACGGGCTTGGGGCTGGCATTGGCCCGGGAAATTGTGGAGGCCCACGGGGGCCGGATCACGCTGGCAAACCGGGAGGGAGGAGGGTTGTGGGTCACCCTGCTCCTTCCCAGATAGCGGTTACTGCGCAGCCTTGAGTTCTTTCTTTACGGCGATCTCATCGGCGACGTCATAGGGCTTATTGGAGCAACTGGCCTTCCACTCGTCCACCGCATCGTTGTATTTCTCGGAACGTGCCTGCAGGGCCTTGCCACGTGCATTGTTGGCTTCGATACGAATGTCCAGAGCATCTTTGGACTTGTTGAATGGTTCCTTGTCGGTGTTGTAAGCATTCACCTTGCGCTGGTGTGCGGTGACACGATCATTGAACTCTACCCTTCGAACTTCTGCGGCTTTGGCCTCGGACTTGGGCACTGGTTGCTCGAACTCTTTCTGTGCTTCCATCAGCTGGGTACCTTCGGCTTCAATGGATTTGGCCAAATTGCTCAATTCGGTGGATTGCTTCAGCAGCGCATCTTTGGCGGCAACGACGCCATTGCGCTCCTGCTGAAAAACTTCTTTTTCCTTATCAATGGCGACGTTCTCGGCACTATTGGCGGCTTGCTGCTTGAAACATGCGCGCAACTCATCGCGCGTCATGATCGCCATCTTCAGCTTTGCAGGCGCTGCAGATGCCTTTTTGCTATTTGCCGGTTTGGCGGGCTGACTTTGAGCCAGAGCGGGAAGTGCCATGGCGACACACAGGGAGATTAGTAATCGTTTCATAAAACATCCATGAATGCGCCGGACAGTTGACGCGAGCCAATATTATGGCCGCCCCCGGAGCAGGCCAGATTTCTACCCTTTGGCTTGCTAGACTGCGCCCTTGTCCAAAGGGAGGTTTCGATGCGTCGGGTTACCGCTTTGATTTTTTTGTTGGGGTTTGCATTGCTGCAAGGTAGTGCGTACGCCGACGCTCCGTCGGCCGTGAAACCCTGCCGGGTGGAGGGTATGCCCAATGAGCTGCTATGCGGTTCCGTGCGGCGTGCGCTGGATCCCGCGCACCCAGAAGGCATACAGATTGATGTGCATTACCTGGTGGTGCCCGCGATGGCGCGCAACAAGCAGCTGGACCCGGTGCTGTTGCTGGCCGGCGGTCCCGGGCAAAGCGCGATTTCCGTCGCACCGGCGGTACTGAACCGGTTTGGCCGGCTCAACAACCGCCGAGATCTGGTATTTATTGACCAGCGCGGCACGGGGCGTTCCGCACCCCTGCAGTGTGAGGATGCCAACCGGCTTTCGCTGGCGCAGTCCATGGACATGCAAGCCCAGTTCACGCGGCTGCAAGCATGTCGGGAAAAGCTCTCCAAGCTCCCGTATGGCGATATGCGGTTCTTTACGACCTCGATTGCGATGCGGGATTTTGACGCTGTGCGCCAAGCGCTGGGGGTTGCGCAGTGGAACCTGGTGGGAGCCTCTTACGGCACGCGGGCTGCATTGGAGTATTTGCGCCAGTTTCCGGACAAGGTGAGACGCACCGTGCTGGATGGCGTGGCGCCCCCTGACCAGATTCTTCCCGCCAGTTTGTCGGCCGACACCCAGGCGGCATTGGACGCCGAGTTCACCGCTTGTGAGAATGAGCCGCAGTGCAGTCGCATGTACCCTGCATTGCGTACAGAATGGGCTGGTTTGCTTAAAAGCTTGCCGCGTACGGTAGGGGTCCGCCATCCGGCCACCGGTGTTGCCGAGCAGTTGGTTATGACGCGTGAGGCCGCTCTCCGCGCTGTCCGCGGGCCTTTGTATGCTCCGGTCAGTGCATCTGCCTTGCCAGAGGCGATACACGCCGCTGCCCAAGGGCGCTTCGACTCGCTGATGGGGTTGTCTGGTGCGCAGGGTGGTTCATCCAAATCCACGCGCCTGGCGATGGGGATGCATTTCTCGGTAGTCTGCGCAGAAGACGTACCCAGGCTGCCAGCAGCCAAAGACAAATTCGGCGCAGATTTTGGCGCGATGGATGTGGCGCTGTACACCCAGGTGTGTGCCAACTGGCCCAAAGGAAATGTGCCGGACGGTTTTTATACGGTGCCGCCCACACGCTCACCGGTGCTGATGCTCAGTGGCGGTGCCGACCCGGTGACGCCGCCGCGCCATGCGCAACGCGTGGCCCAACAATTGGGCCCGCAGGTGCAACACATCGTGGTGCCAGAAATGGGCCATGGCGTAATGGCCTTGGGTTGCATGCGCGATGTGGTTTTCAAATTCATTGACACCAAAGAGGCTGCAGCCGCGCTGTCACAGGATGCGAGTTGCGCGACCCGGGTGCCGCGACCCGGCGTGTTTGTTCCGGTACAAGCGGCCTCTGTAGCGAATGGAGGTCAGCCATGATCCGGATTGAGCAGGTTAGCAAGCAGTTCAAGTTACCCGGCAAGGGCACGCTGTTCAAACGCGGGGCAGTTCAGGTGGTGCAGGCAGTCAAGGATGTCACCGTGCACGCCCAGGACGGCCGCATCACGGGCCTGCTCGGCGCCAATGGCGCTGGCAAGACCACGACGCTGCGAATGTTGGGCGGGTTGTTTGAGCCGGACAGCGGACATATCACGGTCGATGGCATTGCGGTGGCCGAGCAGCCACGCAAGGCGCTGGCGCGCATGGGCATTTTGGGCGATGCGCATGGCCTGTACCCGCGTCTGACGGCACGCGAAAACATTGCTTACTTTGGGCGCTTGCAGGGCATGGAGCCGGACGCAGCCAACGCCCGTGCGCAGGAGCTGGCGCGGCTGCTGGATATGCAAGGCATTCTGGACCGCCGTACTGAAGGCTTCAGCCAGGGCGAACGCATGAAGACGGCATTGGCGCGTGCACTGGTGCATGACCCGGCCAACATCGTGCTGGATGAGCCCACCAACGGGTTGGACGTATTGGCCACGCGTTCGCTGCGCGATGCATTACGGCATCTGCGCTCGCCTGCAGGCGGCGGTAAATGCATTATTTTTTCGACGCACATCATGCCGGAGGTAGAGCTGATGTGTGAGCACGTAGTAGTGGTTTCCCACGGCGTTAGCGTGGCCCAGGGCACCGTTCAGGAGTTGCTGGAGCAGGCGGGCGAAACCCGTTTCGAAGACGCCTTTGTCAAGCTGGCCTTCCCTCAAACATTGCCTCAAACCTTTGCAAAGGACCCGACATGAGATCCGATCTGTTGAAAAATGTCTGGCTGGTGCTGCGCAAAGAAGTATCAGACGCCGTGCGTGACCGCCGCACGTTGTTGCGTCTGATGATCCCCGCGGTGCTGATGGGGCCGCTTTTGTTGCTGGCGGTGTCGGCAATGATCTCTTCGCTGGAAGAGCGGGCTGACAAACGCGAAGTGATGGTGGTGGGTATCGAATATGCGCCGACTTTGCGCAACTTTCTGGAACGCCAGACCTACACCATCAAGCAGGCACCCGACGACTACGAGGCGCGCTTGCGTGCCACGACATTGCTGGAGCCGGTGCTGGTCGTGGGCAAGAACTTTGAATCGGACTTGATTCACGGCGAGAAACCCACCGTGGAGGTCGTCAGCGACAGCGCCAACCAGCGTGCCAGCGCAGGCCTGCGTCCGTTGCTGCAGTTGTTGAATGGCTTCAACCGCGAGCGCGCCACCATCACGATGGCTTTGCGCGGTGTATCCACGGAGTTGCTGCAACCCGTAGCCTTCGAAGAACGTGACCTGGCCAGTATTCAGGCCCGGGCCGCACGCATCACCGGCATTATTCCGATGTTCATCATCATGGCAGTTCTCTATGGAGCGCTGACGGCTGCGTTGGACAGTACGGCAGGCGAGCGCGAGCGGGGTTCGCTGGAGCCCCTGTTGATGAATCCGGTGCAGCATATTGCGCTGGTGCTGGGCAAATGGGGTGCCGTGGCTATCCTGGGGATGGTTGTGGCCAGCATTTCTAGTGTGAGCTTTATTCCGGCGCAATGGCTAATCAGAAGCGACAGCCTCCAGGCCATGTTCCAGTTTGGTCCGTACGAGGTATTGGCTTTTCTACTGTTGCAATTGCCGCTGGCGGCGGGTTTGGGCGCCGTGCTGATGGCGCTGGCAATCCAGTCCAAGACCTTTAAGGAGGCGCAGGCAGGCAGCACGTTGGTGATGACGCTGGTCGGCCTGGCGCCGATGGTGAGTTTGCTCAATCCCGGCGGTGACGCGCCCTGGTATGTCTGGGTACCGGGGCTGGCCCAAAACACCTTGATGATGTTGGTGCTCAAAGGGGAGCCGCTGACGCTGGCGAAGGTATTACCCGGCGTCGTGGTGGGCGTGGTGCTGACTGGGGGCTGTCTGATCTATGTGGCCCGGTCCATGCGCAGTGCGGTCGCACGCTAACCCCCCCCGGGGGTGGGTGTTGCCTGCAGTCAACATCCACTGAAAAATACGGCCAACATACGGGTTTCCCCGAGGTTAAGTGCCAAAATTTGGCACCCTCATCCCCCAGGATAATCTATGAAAAAAACCATTTCTCTGAATCTTCGTCCCCTGCCACTGCTAGCGGGTATCGCACTGGCCTTCCCGATGACGCATGCGTTGGCGCAGTCCTCCGCGGAGGCCGGCAAGTTGCAGGCGGTCACGGTGACGGCAGAGCGCCAAGTCGAGAACATCAAGGATGTCCCGAGTTCCGTTGCCATACTGTCTGGTGAAGCGCTGGATGTGCTGGCGTCCGGTGGTCAGGATCTGCGCGCACTGTCGGGGCGCACGCCCAGCCTGAACATCGAGTCGACATTTGGCCGTGCCTTTCCGCGTCTTTATATCCGCGGCTACGGCAACACCGACTTTCGCCTGAATGCATCGCAGCCGGTGTCGTTGATTTATGACGACATCGTGCAGGAAAACCCCATCCTCAAGGGCTTCCCGGTGTTCGATCTGAATCGGATTGAAATACTGTCCGGTCCGCAAGGCACGCTGTTCGGACGCAATACCCCCGGTGGTGTGATGAAGTTTGAATCGGTCAAGCCATCGCAAAAGACCGACGGCTATGCCAACTTCTCGTATGGCACCTACGGCACGATGAACGCTGAAACCGGCTTCAACCTGCCATTGACCGGTGACTGGAGTATGCGCATTTCCGCGTTGGCGCAGCATCGTGACAACTGGGTCAGCAACAGCGGCTCTGGCACCAAAGATCTGGAAGGCTATGACGACCGTGCCATCCGCCTCCAGGCGGCCTACGACCCCAAGGGCAGCGATTTCAGCGCGTTGCTCAACGTGCACAGCCGTGACCTGAAGGGTAGCGCTAGACTCTTCCGTGGCGAGTTGATCAAGCCCGGCACCAACGAGTTGGTCGACGGCTTTGACCCCGCCAAGGTCAGCTATGACGGTATCAATACCCAGACGCTGACCAGCACCGGCGGCAGCATCAAGCTGAAGTGGGCGTTGCCGGGGTTCAACCTGCACTCGATCACTGGCTATGAAACTGTTAAAGCGTTCAGCCGCGCCGACGTGGACGGTGGTAGCAGTTACACCTTCTTTGCAGCTCCTGGTATCGAGTTCCCGGTAGAGACCGCTGACGGCATCCGGGACCACGCCCAGGTCACGCAGGAGTTCCGTGTCGAGTCTCGCAACGCGGGCCAGCTGAACTGGCAGGCCGGTGTGTACTACTTCGATGAGAAGTACACGATGGATGCCTATGGCTACGACTCTCTGGGCGGAAATGCACAGAACAGTCTGAACGCGACCAAGCAGACCAACACTTCGTGGGCGACCTTTGGCTCTGTCAAATACGAAGTGTCCAAAGACCTGACCCTTCGCGCCGGCCTGCGTTACACGCAGGACAAGAAGGATCTGTCCACGCAAGCCATTCAGGGTACCGTTGTCACGACCAATGGCACCGCTTTTTCTGCGGATGACAACAAGACGACCTGGGACATCAGCGGCACTTACAAGCTCAATGCCGATACCAATCTGTTTGCGCGCGTCGCGACCGGTTATCGTGGCACCAGTATCCAGCCCGCCAGCGGTTTTGGTGCTTTGACCTGGGCCAAACCCGAGACTGTGCTGTCCTACGAAGCCGGAATCAAGGCCGACTTGTGGAACCGCGCTGCACGTACGTCCTTCAGCGTGTTCTCTTACACAGTCAAGGACCAGCAGTTGACCGTAGTGGGCGGCGGCCAGAATACGACATCGCTTGTCAGCGCCAAGGAGTCTGCAGGACAGGGCGTTGAATGGACCATGGATGCCTATCTGACAGATCGCTTCCGCGTAGGCGTGTCTGCGAGCTATAACGACACCAAGATCAACGACGCTGCATTGACGCACCCGGGCTGTGGCTTGTGCGGAATTACCGTCCAAAACCCGGTGAATGCAGCGGGCCTGTACCAGATTGATGGCAACTCCTTGCCCAATGCACCCAAGTGGGTCGCCAGCGTCAACGCGCGCTATGGCATGCCGGTCGCCGGTGGCGAAGTCTATGTCTATACCGATTGGGCCTACCGTAGCGAAGCCAACCCGTTCCTCTACAAGTCTGTCGAGTTTACGCTTCCGGCCTTGCTGGAAGGCGGCTTGCGCGTGGGTTATGTCTGGGCCGATGGCAAATACGAAGTCGCAGGCTTTGCCCGCAACATCACCAACACCATCCGCAATGTGGGCGCGGTGGACATCAACAACCGCACCGGCATGATCAACGACCCACGCACGTACGGTGTCCAGCTGAAAATGACGTTCTAAGCGGATACCGTGTCAGGTTTGCCGCGGCAAACAAAAAGGGGAGAGCCTGTAAGGCTTCTCCCCTTTTTTAATCAGATACGGGTTTAGCGCAAGGCCAACATGGAGCGCCCTTGAGTGTGGCCGTCCGGCTCATCCCGATGGTCGCCCAGCTTGAAGCTGGCCATGGTTTTGACCAATTCTTCGGCCTGCTGCTCCAGACTGGAGGCCGCAGCCGCAGCC
>JAYWAV010000364.1:0-3475 GCA_043782015.1 Rhodoferax sp.
GTATTGAACGATGCCATGGACCCAATGACCGAAGCCCTGCTGGTGTTTGCCGGGCGACGCGACCATCTGCAAAACGTCATCCTGCCCGCGCTGTCGCGTGGCGAAGTAGTGTTGTGCGATCGATTCTCTGACGCCGCATTTGCCTACCAGGGAGGAGGGCGCGGCTTTGACTGGGCGGTGCTGAGCACGCTGGAGCAATGGGTACAGGCCGGTGTGCAGCCGCATGCAACCGTCTGGTTCGATCTGCCGCCCTCTATTGCTGCGCAGCGTCTTGCCAATGCACGGGTGCCTGACAAGTTTGAATCCCAGTCTCTGGAGTTCTTTGACAAGGTGGCGCAAGCCTATGCACGCCGCATGGCTGAAGACCCACAGCGGTTTATGCGTATTAAGGCGGACCAATCGATGGAACAAGTCTGGCAAGACGTATTGGTAGCCTTCCAGGCGCGGGGCATGCTGGAATGAGCGAAGAGGTAGCACCCAAGTTGCCAGCAGCTTCCTGGATCACACGCCAGGCCAGCCAATTGCTGGCGCAGCGCGGGCACGCCTGGTTATTGCACGGACCTTCCGGGCTTGGCCAATACGGCTTGGGAATGGCGATGGTGCGCGCCTGGCTGTGCGAATCGCCTAACGAAGGCTCGGCCTGCGGCCACTGCGGCAGTTGCCACGCGATTGATGTGCGCACCCATGCCGACCTGTGCGTTCTGATGCCCGAAGTCGACATGCTGGAGTTGGGCTGGCCATTGTCCGAAAAAGCGGCCGCTGAGATCGACGACAAGAAGCGCAAGCCCAGCAAGGAAATCCGGGTGGACGCGATGCGCGACGCGGTGGAGTTTTCTCAGCGCACCAGTGCGCGCGGCAGAGGCAAGGCGATTCTGGTGTATCCGGCCGAACGCATGAACGGCATTACCGCCAACGCGTTGCTCAAAACTCTGGAAGAACCACCGGGCGATGTGAAGTTTGTACTGGCCAGTGAGTCGGCGCACCAGTTGATCCCGACCATCCGCAGCCGTTGCCTGGGCCACGCGATGCAATGGCCTGAGCGTGCAGAGAGCTTGGCCTGGCTGCAATCAAATGGGCTGCCCGCTGAAGCGGCTGCACTTTTTTTGCAAATCGCGGGCGCGCGGCCTGAGGATGCTTTGGCATTCGCCAACTCGGGCCGTGATGCCCAATCGTGGACGACCTTCCCCAAAGCGATGCTGCACGGTGACGTGAATGCCGTTCGGGACTGGAGTGTGCAACAACTGGTCGATGGCCAACAAAAGCTGTGTCACGACCTGTTGGCGACCTGTGCAGGTGCGCAACCCCGTTTTTTCACCCCCCGTGATTTGACCGGTGTTACTGCACTTATAGGTCCGTTGACCGCCTGGAGCCGGGAACTGGCCCGTTGCATGAGAACCATGGAACATCCTTTTAACCCGGGCTTGATGCAGGAAGCACTTGTAGGACGGGCCCAAACCGCTCTAAACTCCAAGCTCACACCGATATCCCCATGAGTACCGCTCCAGCCGCAACCCCAAGACCCAGCGTCATCCAGCTTTCCATCAAGGAGAAAGCTGCTCTGTATGCGGCCTACATCCCGATGTTCAGCCAAGGTGGGGTTTTCATCCCTACGTCGCGTGAATACGCGTTGGGTGATGATGTGTATGTGTTGTTGTCGCTGCCGGAAGATGCGCAGCGTTACCCGGTAGCCGGCAAGGTCGCCTGGGTCACCCCGGCCAAAGCCGCCGGTGGGCGTACGCAGGGTGTGGGCATCTCGTTCCCCAAAGATGAAAAGTCCCGTCTGCTGCGTTTGAAAATTGAAGAGGTTCTGGGTGCCCATATGGCCTCAGAGCGTCCAACCCAAACCATCTAAGCGTTAACCATTTGAGTGTTCACTGATTCGCATTGCCACCTCACGTTTCCCGAGCTGGCTTCTTCCCTGATTGATATCCGCGCCGCCATGGCCGATGCCCAGGTGGACCGCGCCATGTGCATTTGCACAACACTGGAAGAATTTCCCGATGTGCATGCTCTGGCGACGACCTACGATAACTTTTGGGCAACGGTGGGCGTGCATCCGGACAACGAAGGCGTCACAGAGCCCAGCCTGGAAGATCTGCTGACCCGCGGCGCTCTGCCCAAGGTGCTTGCCATTGGGGAAACCGGTCTGGACTATTACCGCTTGGGCGACCGGACGGTTGCAGACATGGAATGGCAACGGGAGCGGTTTCGCACCCATATCCGTGCTGGCCGCGCGCTGAAGAGGCCGCTGGTGATTCACACCCGTTGCGCATCCGACGATACTTTGCGCTTGCTGCGGGAAGAGGGCGAGTGCGGCGATGCGGCTTCAGCGGGTGGTGTTTTTCATTGCTTTACCGAAAGCCGTGAAGTCGCTACGGCGGCGCTGGACATGGGCTTTTACATCTCGTTTTCTGGAATCCTGACCTTCAAAACCGCACAAGACCTTCGCGATGTCGCCACCCTGGTGCCCATGGACCGCATGCTGATTGAGACCGACAGCCCCTATTTGGCGCCAGTTCCGTTCCGGGGGAAAACCAATAATCCGTCGTATGTGCCCTTTGTCGCGAAACAGATCGCACAACTGCGTGGCATGGATGTGGAAACCGTTGCCCAGCAAACTTCCAGCAATTTTGACAATCTCTTTCGCCCTACTTAAAAGCTCATGAAGCACATTAGATATCTAGTTTATCTATATGTTTTTATTGGATATTCTTTATCTACAGCAGGTTCTTACGACGATTTTTTCTTCGCTATCAAGCTAGACAATTCATCATCACTTAGTCGTCTATTGGCCCAAGGTTTTGACCCTAACACCGTCAATTCAGATGGGCAATATGGACTGATCATCGCGCTGCGGGAATCATCACCCCTGGTGGCCAAGGTATTGGTAGAACACCCTGCGACAAAGATCGATGTTCGCAATGCCGCGAATGAAAGCCCGCTGATGCTGGCCGCGTTGCGGGGCTACCTGGATCTGTGTGCAACGCTGGTTTCCCGGGGTGCCGAGATCAACAAACCCGGCTGGACGCCTCTGCATTACGCCGCCACGGGCGGCAACGCCGAGATCGTCGCCCTGTTATTGAAAAACAGCGCCACAGTCAACGCCATTGCCCCTAACGGCAGCACGCCGCTCATGATGGCCGCGATGTACGGGTCCACAGAGGCCGTGACGCAGCTGCTGGATGCTGGCGCAGACCCGGACTTGAAAAATTCTGGCGGACAGACTGCGCTGGATTACGCAATCAACGGAAGTCGCCCAGACGCAATTTCCATGCTGCGTAAGTTGACCCAAGCCAAGCCTTAGGTCGCCCTGGGGCGGTTGATGCCAGACAGGCTATTATTCATATTATTTATTTTATACGATGTATAGAAGTGTTAACAAACTAGAGAGATTGCAGCTATAAATACAATAGCAGATGGATTGAACGAAAGACCCGCGACAGCGGGTTTTTTTACGGCTAGTCTTTTGAGCCAG
>JAYWAV010000365.1:0-3459 GCA_043782015.1 Rhodoferax sp.
GCATTCACGCCGCAAGAGATGCCGTTGAATGTGGTGTACGAAGACGCGCATTTGCTGATCATCGACAAGCCTGCGGGGTTGGTTGTGCATCCTGCACCAGGTAACTGGAGCGGAACCCTGCTCAATGGCTTGCTTGCCTACGACCCGGCAATGGCTCTGGTGCCACGGGCGGGCATCGTGCACCGGCTGGACAAGGACACCAGCGGGCTGATGGTCGTGGCACGTACCCGCCAGGCCATGGATGCGCTTGTGCAGGCGATTGCGGCGCGCGAGGTCAGCCGGCAATACCTGGCAGTAGCACATCGTCCGTGGGCCGGACCGAAGAACGTCACTGTGGAGGCGCCGATTGGACGGGATCCCCGCAACCGCTTGCGTATGGCGGTAGTGGATCTGCAAAACAACTCCGGCAAAACTGCAAAAACAGATTTTGTATTGCAGGACAGCACTTCGGAAGGCTGCCTGGTGCGCTGCATCTTGCACACAGGGCGTACGCATCAAATTCGTGTGCATATGGCATCTATCGGCCATCCACTGGCTGCTGACTCCGTTTACGGAGGTACAGTGATGCCCAGCATGGCCCGGCAAGCCTTGCATGCTTGTCGGTTGGCCCTTAGCCACCCGGTAGACGGCAAACCCCTGGTCTTTGAATCTGTGCTCCCGGGCGACTTTTTGCCCCTATTGGAGAGCTGGGGCCTGCGCTACAATCCCGCGCAAGGGCTATAGGCCCTTGGTCGTACCGGCCTATGGCCGGGAGCCGGCACGGTGCAGACACTTCGCACCCGCTGCCCTCCAAATGGAATCACATTGATAGCTCCTGCCGCGGCAGGGCATTCCGGAAATAGCCTGATTTATGAATATGGCCGAAGCAAAGCGTGTCCTGGAGACCGCATTGATTTGCTCGCAGCAGCCTCTGCCCATGCGTGACATGCGCGCCCTGTTTGGCGAATCTCTGGGTGCTGACACGCTCAAGACGTTGCTGGAAGAGCTGCGCGATGACTGGACCGGTCGCGGTGTTGAACTGGTGGGGGTCGCTACGGGCTGGCGTTTTCAGAGCCGTCCCGAGATGCGGGAGTACCTCGATCGCCTGCATCCCGAAAAGCCGCCGCGCTATACGCGGGCGACGCTGGAGACGCTGGCCATCATTGCGTATCGCCAGCCGGTCACCCGTGGCGACATGGAAGACATCCGCGGTGTCACGATCAGCTCGTTGTTGATCAAGCAGTTGGAAGATCGGGGCTGGGTCGAGGTCATCGGGCACCGCGAGAGCGCGGGTCGCCCGGCCCTTTATGCGACGACCAGGCAGTTTCTTGACGATCTGGGGCTGGCGTCCCTCGATCAAATGCCGCCGCTGGAAAACCCGGCACAGGCTGTGGACAGTTTTGGCATGCTGGCGCCCTCTGAAGAATTGGCGCCGGTTGCCGATGTGACTGATATACCACCCACGACCGGGGCTGCGGATGTGCAAATGCCCATTCCCCTCGAATCCATGGACTCGCCTGGCGAGCCACCCCAAAACGGAATTTCAGAATGAACGATACGGTGAACCCGGACGACATCCCCAACGACATGGATGACAGTGTCCCGCCTACACAGGACATAACCGACTTACAGCCGCAGCCTGCGGCACCCGAAGCATCGGATGGCCTGCTCGCGAACCGCTTTGGAGACGTGATCTCCGGGCAGTTCGACGCGGACGAAGAAATCGAAGAACTGGCGCCACCGAAGCGCGTTCTGGCACCGATGGCCGAAACCCCCAAGCTGCACAAGGTTCTGGCGCAAGCTGGTATGGGTTCGCGTCTGGAAATGGAGCAGTTGATTCTGGAAGGGCGTATTTCGGTCAATAACGAGCCGGCGCACATTGGTCAACGTATCCAGTTTGGCGATGCCATCAAGGTCAATGGCAAGCCGATTCGGGTCCGCATTGACCCGCCTCCGGCACGCGTGATTGCGTACCACAAGCCCGTTGGTGAAGTGGTCACTCATGACGACCCGCAGAACCGTCCCACCGTGTTCCGCCGCCTGCCCAAGCTGCAGCAGGGCAAGTGGCAATCCGTCGGACGCTTGGACCTGAATACCGAAGGTTTATTGTTGTTCACCAGTTCTGGAGAGTTGGCCAACAACCTGATGCATCCCCGTTTTGGCCTGGAGCGTGAATACGCCGTTCGGGTTTTGGGTGCGCTGAGCAAGGAAGAAAAACAGATGCTATTGGATGGTGTCAAGCTGGAAGACGGCATGGCGCAGTTTGGCTCTATCGAAGACGGTGGTGGCGAAGGCTCCAACTGCTGGTACCGCGTCACCATTTCCGAGGGGCGCAACCGTGAAGTGCGTCGCATGATGGAGGCGGTTGGTCATGCAGTCAGTCGCCTGATCCGCATCCGTTATGGCGCGATGGTTTTGCCGCGCGGTTTGAAGCGCGGTGGCTGGATGGAATTGGACGAAGGAGACATCCGCTCCCTGATGCAGGCGGCTGGTGGTCGACGTGAAGGTCCGCGTGAGAATGCGGTTGCGGGCGAAGGCAATGGCGCTGGCCGCGGCAATAACCGCCGCGGTGGACGCTCTGGTGGCCCACGAGGCGCAAATTACGGTGGAGCCCCTTCGCCGCAGGGTGCGCCAAAGGGTCCGAGGCAAGGCAATCCAAGAGGGCAGAGGAGTGGCAACGGTCGCTCGGATGGGGCAGATCGCCAGGGCGCGGGAGCCAGCCAGCCGGACCCCATGAAAACCGCATTTGGCTACATTGGAGCAGACAGTTTTACCCGCCAGCGGCAGGAGCCTGGGCAGCGCCGGGGCGGCCCCACGGGCGGCCCGCGGCGCAATGGACGGGGGCGTTAACCCTAGGGTGCTAAAATAGCTGGCTTTGCTCCCCTTGGGGGCATGCTGTTTACCAAACCAGATAGGGAAATCATCCATGGCAATCGAGCGCACTCTCTCCATCATCAAGCCTGACGCGGTGGCAAAAAACGTTATCGGTCAAATTTACGCCCGCTTTGAAGCTGCTGGCCTGAAGGTGATTGCAGCCCGCATGGCGCACCTCTCGCGCGGCGAGGCGGAAGCTTTCTATGCTGTGCACAAGGCGCGTCCTTTCTTCAAGGACTTGGTTGACTTCATGATCTCCGGCCCGGTGATGATCCAGGCCCTGGAAGGTGAAAACGCCATCCTGAAGAACCGCGACCTGATGGGCGCCACCGATCCAAAGAAGGCTGACGCTGGCACCATCCGCGCCGACTTCGCTGACAGCATCGATGCCAACGCGGTGCACGGCTCCGACGCAGCAGATACCGCCGCAGCAGAAATCGCTTTCTTCTTCGCCGGTCTGAACGTCTACAGCCGTTAAATCAAACCATGCAATGACGGCCAACCTGCTTGATTTCGATCTCGACGGATTGGCCGTTTTTTGCGAGCGGCTGGGTGAAAAGCGCTTTCGGGCGACCCAGTTGTTCCGCTGGATACACCAAAAGGGCG
>JAYWAV010000366.1:0-3459 GCA_043782015.1 Rhodoferax sp.
CAGGCTGCTGCCAATTCCGAGCCATCGTCCTATCTGCTGGTACTCGCAGGTGTTGCACTGATTGGCACAATCGCCCACCGCCGTAACAAAGCCAAGAGCCGTATGTAAGACACCAGAGGCAGCGGCGCTGCCAAAGCAGCGTCACATTTACGCGGTAACATTGCGCAATGACTATATACACGGCGGTTACCTCTGAATGCTGAAGCTCACACGCGACGCAAGTCCCTTGCGGCTGGAGGATTACGGTAGTTTCAGTGACTTGATCCACGAAGTCCTGGGTGTACGCCGTCATATCGATCTGATGCACTGGCTGCAAGGCGGCCTGCAACGCTACATTCCCCACGATATTTTGATTGCCGCCTGGGGCGACTTTCGCCTCGGCGTCATCCACTACGACGTGGTGTCGGCCATCTCCGGCGTGCGCTCCGAGAGCGTCATGGCCGAAACCATTTCCCCCTTGCTGATTGGTCTGTTCAACCGCTGGGTGGCGCAAGACCGCCGCCCCTTTTCCCTGAACGTGGGACACGACGGTTTCGCCTGGGAAGGTGTTGCCAGCAGCGGCCCTATTGCCAACGCCATGGCCGAGATGAAGTCCTCCTTGGTGCACGGCATTGGCGACCAGCGTGGCCGCCACGATTGCCTGTATGTGTTCTTCAGCCAGTACCCCAAGCGCCGCAGCCACGAGGCCAATGCCATTCGCATTCTGCTGCCCTATATCGATGCGGCCCTGCGGCAAGTGGACCTCATGCCCAACCAATACCAGGCTGAAAAGGAAGCTGCGGCCACCGCCGCCATTGCAGAGCCCGATAGCCAAGACGGTGAAACCCTGAGCGAGCGCGAGGCCGAGATCATGAAGTGGGTGGCCATGGGCAAGACCAATGGCGAAATCGGCAGCATCCTCAATGTGAGCTCCTTCACCATCAAAAACCATATGCAGCGCATATTCAAAAAGTTGGACGTGTTCAACCGCGCCCAGGCTGTCTCCACCTTCAAGTCCGTCAAGCAAGATGCCTGAGGACAACAAGACCCGCCTGTCCCTTGCCAGAGAGTCCAGCCCACCGTTGGGCAAGGACAATCTGCTCAGCGTGTTTGAAATCGGCCTGGAGCCCTTTGTGCTGGTGGTCTCTCTGTGGGCCGTGGCGATTTATTTTGATGGCGAGCTCTCGGCGCCGTATTTGATACTCACGGTGCTGCTGTTTGCCATCACCTTCCCCGGCACGCCGCGCTTGGGGCTGGCGGCCTGGCAAACCGTGTGGGCAGTTGCCATCAGCTGGGCCTGGACCGCGTCGCTGCTGGTGCTGACCGGTTATGCCACTGGCTACGAGCGCGAGTTCTCGCGCGAGCTGATGCTGACCTGGCTGGTCATCGCACCCATTGCGCTGGTGGTGGGGCACTTCGCCTTGCGGCTGGCCGCGCCGCTGTTGGTGCGCCTGCAGGGGCGCCCGCGCCGCGCCATCATCGTCGGCATGAACGAGCAGGGCGTGGCCCTGGCGCACCGTGTCGGCGAGACCCCTTACACCCGTATCGAGCTGTACGGCTTTTTCGATGACCGCACCCTGGACCGCCTGAACGACTCCAGCGACTACCGCTTGATCGGCAAGCTCAAAGAGCTGCCCCAGTTCGTGCGCGAAAAAGACATTCAGCTGATCTACCTGTCGCTGCCCATGGCCTCGCAGCCGCGCATTCTGCAGGTGCTGGATGAACTCAAGGACACCACGGCTTCGATCTTCTTTGTGCCCGACATGTTTGTCACCGACCTGATCCAGGGCCGCTCCGGCTCGGTCTGCGGCATGCCGGTGATCTCGGTCTGCGAGACCCCGTTCACCGGTGGCCACGGCGCCATCAAGCGGGCCAGCGACATTGTGTTGTCACTGCTCATCCTGCTGCTGATATCGCCCATCCTGCTGGCGGTGTTTGTGGCGGTCAAGGTGACCTCGCCCGGCCCGGCCATTTTTAGACAGCGCCGCTACGGCCTGGATGGCAAGGAAATCGTGGTCTATAAATTCCGCTCCATGACGGTCACCGAAGACGGCAGCAAGGTCACCCAGGCCACCAAGAACGACAGCCGCGTCACGCCCCTGGGCGCCTTCATGCGCCGCACCTCGATCGACGAGCTGCCCCAGTTCATCAACGTGCTGCAGGGTCGCATGAGCATTGTCGGACCGCGCCCGCACGCCGTGTCCCACAACGAGATGTACCGCAAGCTCATCAAGGGCTATATGGTGCGCCACAAGGTCAAGCCTGGTATTACCGGCTGGGCGCAAATCAACGGCATGCGCGGCGAGACCGATACTCTGGACAAAATGCAGGGCCGCATCGACTACGACCTGGATTACCTGCGCAACTGGTCCCTGCGCCTGGACCTCTACATTATTTTTAGAACCGTCAAATTGGTCTCCAAAGACCAGCAAGCCTATTGAGCGCAGCGCCGATTAGCTACAACGGACTATTGTTGGAACGGAATATGCAATTGCATAATGCTTAGGGACCTAATTAGAGCGAACACGCCTGAAATAGCCAGTACTGGGGACAGATAAAACATGACATCACAATTTGCAGAGCTGCAGCCATCCGCGGAACCCTTGGGCGCCGTGAGTGGATTCGTCAGCGAATTCATCGAGGCAGTTGGCCCCCAACATATGTTCGATGAGTTCAGCCGGCAAGAGACCGCCTTGCTCAGCGAATACCTGGAATGCTTTGGCGTGCCGCGCGACTCGGTCGTGGTGCGCGAGGGCGATGAGGGCGACTTCCTGGCCATCCTGGTGACCGGCAAGGCCGTGATCCTCAAGGGCGCGGAGGGCGCACAAAGGGTGATGCACGAGCTGGAGCCTGGCGAGATGATTGGCGAAATGTCCCTGATCGACAACCAGCGCCGTTTTGCCAGCTGCGTCACCACCGAACCCAGCGACTTTGGTGTGCTCACACGCGACGGCTTCAACGCCCTGCTGGCCGACCACCCACGCCTGGGCAACAAATTCATGCTGATGCTTTTGCGCCTCAGCACTTCCAAACTTCGGCATGCCGCCGAGCACATGTCCGGTGACATGGTCAACGGAGCTATCTAGCACGCTATGTTTCTTATTCGTCCTTGCCTGCTTGCAGGCGCTGTGGTTCTGGGTTCAACTGCTGTCTACGCCCAGTCGCAGGATGTGCTGAAGTGGCGCGCCAATGTAGGCACCACCAGCAACGACAACTTCTTCAACGCCCCCACCGCGCCGGTGACCGAACGCACAACGTCCGAAACCCTGGGGGTAACGCTGTCCCTGCCGTACAGTTTGCAGCGCTTTGAGCTGGATGCAAGCCTGGTCTCCAACCAGTACCAGACCCATAGCGACTTTGACTTTACCGGCACCAACTTCAACGGCACCTGGTTCTGGAGCGTCACGCCGCAGCTGCATGGAACACTCAACAGCACGCGCGTCGAGGGTTTGACCGCCCCCACCGACAGTTTGAACCCCA
>JAYWAV010000367.1:0-3458 GCA_043782015.1 Rhodoferax sp.
GTTCGCTCCAGCACGGCCTGGATAGCAGCGTCGTGAATGTTCTTGACGATGGGGCTTTGCAGGCCGTCGCGGCCAGCCGCCCGCTCATTGACCTTGATATAGGCCAGACCCCGGGCGCCGTAAATCTTGACGAACTCGGTATAGGCGTCGATCTCGCCACGGCTAATGCCGCCGCCTTCGACAGAACCGCCAGGAACGCGCAGGGCCACCACACGGCCACCCTTCATTGTTGCGGCGCCGGAGAAGACCTTGAAGTCCACGTCCTTCATCACATCGGTCAGTTCGGCGAACTTCAGGTTCACGCGCAAATCAGGCTTGTCCGAGCCATACAAGTGCATCGCATCCTGGTAAGTCATCACCGGAAACTCGCCCAGGTCCACACCGATCGTGTTCTTGAACACGGTGGTGATCATGCCCTGGAACATGTCGCGGATTTCTTCTTCCGACAGGAACGAAGTTTCGATATCGATCTGGGTGAACTCAGGCTGGCGGTCCGCGCGCAAGTCTTCATCGCGGAAGCACTTGGTTATCTGGTAGTAGCGATCGAACCCGGCCACCATCAACAACTGCTTGAACAGCTGAGGCGACTGGGGCAGCGCGAAGAACATGCCATCGTGCACGCGGCTGGGCACCAGGTAGTCGCGCGCGCCTTCGGGCGTGCTCTTGGTGAGCATGGGGGTTTCAATGTCGACAAAACCGTTGGCGTCCAGGAACTTGCGCACTTCCATCGACACGCGGTAACGCAACATCAGGTTGTTTTGCATGTAAGGGCGGCGCAAGTCCAGCACGCGGTGTGTCAGACGGGTGGTCTCGGACAGGTTTTCGTCGTCGATCTGGAATGGGGGCGTGACCGAGGCGTTGAGTACCGTGAGTTCATGGCACAGCACTTCGATCTTGCCGCTCTTGAGATTGTCGTTGGTAGTACCGTCAGGGCGCACACGCACCAAGCCCTTGATCTGCACGCAGTATTCGTTGCGGATCTCTTCGGCCACCTTGAACATCTCGGCGCGGTCTGGATCACAGACCACCTGCACATAACCTTCACGGTCGCGCAGGTCAACAAAGATCACACCACCGTGGTCACGGCGACGGTTGACCCAGCCGCACAGGGAAACGGTTTCGCCCAACAGGGCCTCGGTCACCAGACCGCAATAGTGGGAGCGCATGGCCATAGCTTGCTTCTTTTTTCTAAGGGAAATTATTGGGGAGGTGGAGTCACGTCCGACCCGCTACCGGGTACGACGGAGCCCATGGAAATCACATAGGTCAAAGCCTGGTCCACGCTCATGTTCAGTTCGATCACATCAGCGCGCGGAATCATCAGGAAGAAACCGCTGGTTGGATTGGGGGTGGTGGGCACGTAGACACTGATCATGTCGCCCCCCAGATGGCCCGCCACTTCACCGCTGGGCACACCGGTCTGGAACGCAATCGTCCAGCTACCCTGACGCGGGTACTGCACCAGCAAGGCGGTGCGGAAGGCATTGCCATTGCTGGAAAAAAGGGTGTCAGAGACCTTTTTGACGCTGTTGTAGATGGATTTGAAGATCGGGATCTTGGCGAATATCACATCCAGTTGCTTGAACCACCAGCGACCCGCCACATGCGAGACCAGCCAGCCGGTAACCAGCAGGATGGCAGCAACGATGATCACTCCCAGGCCAGGAATACTGCGCAGCTTCAGAAACATTTCTCCGACAGCAGCCGGCGTCACCGCGGCCAGGCCGGCCAGCAAACCGCCCAGCACCGAGTCCAGCGCGCCAATCAGCTGCAGCAGCACCCAGATGGTGATCACCAGAGGCAGCCAGACCACCAGGCCGGTCAAGAGGTATTTGCGAATAGGCACAGGTGCTCTTTTCAGTGAAAGGTCAATCAACTCGCGGCCGGAGTGGCGGGTGGAGCTGGGGCAGCTTCAGTCTTGGCAGGCGCAGCATCTGTCGCCGCAGGCGCGAGCGCGTTTTCTGCGCCACCGGTTGCAGGCGCCGTGGTGGTTGGGTTGGCTCCGCCCTTGAAATCGGTGGCGTACCAGCCCGATCCCTTCAGCTGGAACCCGGCTGCGGTGAGTTGTTTCTTGAAGCTGGGCTTGCCGCAAGTGGGGCAATCTTGCAGCGGGGCGTCGGACATCTTCTGCAATACATCCTTGGCAAACCCGCAGGCTTCGCATTTGTAGGCGTATATAGGCATAAATTGAGTGACTCAGACCGAGGGTTGCAAAGCCTTCAATTATAAGGCGCAGGCTAAAAGAGTCTGACTCGCACCAAAATCTGCATCACCGCCATACCGAGCGCAAAACCTATCAAGGCCCAAATCAGGCTCTGCAGCAGCTGGTTGGTGCGTTTCTGTTCCAAAAGCAGTTCCTGCAGCAAAGGATCATTGGCGCCACCACCTTTGCGCAAAAAAGACTGCAACAGGCCGGGCAACTCGGGGATCAGCTTCGCATAGCGCGGCGCATGGGCCTGCAGTTCGTTGATCAGACGTTGCGGGCCGACTTGCTGCCCCATCCACTGTTCCAGGAATGGCTTCGCAGTCGCCCACAGATCCAGATCCGGGTCCAGATCGCGGCCCAAACCTTCAATATTGAGCAAGGTCTTTTGCAGCAGCACCAATTGCGGCTGGATTTCCACTTGGAATCGACGCGATATCTGGAACAGGCGCATGAGCACCAGCCCCAACGAAATTTCCTTCAGCGGCCGGTCAAAATAGGGCTCGCACACACTGCGTATCCCGGCCTCCAGCTCGTCAACCCGCGCATGCGCTGGCACCCAGCCGGACTCAATGTGAAGTTCGGCGACGCGCTTGTAATCGCGCCGGAAGAAGGCCGCGAAGTTCTGCGCGAGGTACTCTTTGTCGACTTCGGTGAGCGTGCCCACAATGCCAAAGTCCAGCGAGATATAGCGCCCGAAGGTGTCCGGACTCAGGCTGACCTGGATATTGCCGGGGTGCATGTCGGCGTGAAAAAACCCGTCACGGAACACCTGAGTGAAAAACAAGGTTACACCATCGCGTGCCAGCTTGGGGATATCGACCCCGGCAGCGCGCAACCGATCAACCTGGTTGATCGGTACGCCATGCATGCGCTCCATCACCAGTACATCGGTGGTGCAATAGTCCCACAGCATTTCCGGGATCAGGACCAGGTTCAGGCCCTCCATATTGCGGCGCAACTGGGCGGCGCTGCTGGCCTCGCGTATCAGGTCCAGCTCATCGTGCAAATACTTGTCGAACTCTGCGACTACTTCGCGCGGCTTGAGGCGTTTGCCATCGACAGACAAGGCCTCTACCCAAGATGCCATCATGCGCATCAAGCTCAGGTCTTTGTTAATCGCGGCCAGCATGCCCGGACGCAGCACCTTGACGGCCACTTCGCGCTCTTTGCCGCTGCGATCGATCTGCACCGCAAAGTGCACTTGAGCGATGGACGCACTAGCCACCGGCTCCCGCTCGAACGATACGAACAC
>JAYWAV010000368.1:0-3450 GCA_043782015.1 Rhodoferax sp.
AACTCTCCAGGGCTTCCACGCCTGGCGCAGACATCGTGCGGTGATAGTTGATCACCTCGGGCTCGATGACCGTTGCGTCGCCATGGTTGAGATCCAGCATCTTGATGATGGAGGCTGCGTCGTTGGCGTAGTCCAGCCGGGAAGTCGCACCTCTAATCAGTGCATCGACATATTCGCCGTAGGAGCGACCCCGGATCAGAACGACGTTTTTGTTCGGGTCTGAAAACAAAGCCTTGAGGTCCAGGCGCACACCCTTGGTGGATACGCCTTTTGCCAAAAGTACTTCCAGCGGCTGGTTTCGAAAAACGGGGGCACTGAACTTGCCGACGTTTTGCAGGATGTCTGACTTGTAAATTCCCACCGCGCAAACGCTGGCACTGCTACGCGTCACCAGCGCTTTCTGGCGCAGGTTGGGCACCTCTTGCCATTCGAAAGGAATACCCGCCTTGAGAAAGGCATCTTGCACGGGCGTCAATGCCAATCCACCGACGGTGCCGTCAGGCATTTTCATCTTGAAGGGTGGGATGACGTTGTAGTACAGCACCACGGCCTCGGCCGCAACCGCACAAGGTGCAAGGCAGACCAGTGCTGTGTACGCAAAGGTTTGCAATATGGTGTGGGGCTTCATGCGTTTCATACTCTCTACTCACAGTCTGGCTCACAAGCGGGCTTACCCTGACAACTTCCGCTTTTCATCCTGCAACGCCAGGGACACAACGGCCGCAGATAGCGCACGCCTTGCGGCATGAAGTCCCCATTTAAACCCCACGGAAGCTACCAGGCCCGCATTGAAGGCCGGATTTTGGTCGTGCACAGCCGGGTTACCTGGAGTCTGGAGATTTACTACGAGCCTGCGCGCATGGCCGGGCCGTTGATGAAGAAGCTGAACCTGTCAGGCCCTTGGGCCTATATGGCCGTGGTCGAGGAGACTGTGCTGCACCACTCGGAGGTATTGGACAAATCTGGCGAATGGGTGCTTACCAAAATATGCCAGCCAGTGGGTCGCTGCTGTCTGGGTCATGGCCCCGGCTCCGGAAGGCTACCTGCTGCTCAAACCCGCTTGCGCCAAGGCCCGGCTGGAGCCACAGATACGCGCTTAATCCAGCGTGACGGCTACTGACTGCCAGCCCACGCGGCAGCTACCCACCTTGAGCGTCAACGGGCCCGTGCCTTGCACCACCAGTGTCACCGTCTTTTCACCGACGTTGCCGCGCGTCCATGGCATGAAGATGCTAATGCCGTGGTGCAGGCCGGTTCCCCAGCCATCGAGATGGCCGAGTTCGACGACGGACTCGGCAGGCGCAATGACTTTGATGTGGCTACCGTCCAGCGTGAGGCGCAAGGGCTCGGCATGGGGCAGGCTTTTCGCGGATGACAAACCATAAGTTCCCAAGTAGCCGCTGTTGGATACCCGCAGCTCCAGGCGGGTGTGGGAGTCGCCCAGCTTCTCGGTTTTGACCACTTCCAGGCTGACCCGCGGCACCAGAGCGGCAACACGCAGGAACGCCGCGCTTTGTGACGCGCAGGTTTCAGCCAATTTTTCGTAGGGAGGGTTGCTGATACCCACCCGGCCATCGAAACCACCGACTTCAACCTCGCCCAGTTGGGAATGCTTCGCTTTGCGCCAGGTTTTGAAGATACGGCCCTGGTTCACCTCGCGGTCCATCTTCCACAGTGCCAGAAAGTCCTTGCGCTCCAGTTGCGAGTAGTGGTCAACGAAGGGCTTTTTGCGGGGAATACCCAGTTGGGTAAACAGGTCCCACAACTCCACGACATAGGCCAGACAGCCACGCTGGTGGTAAGCCCAGTCGCTGAGATCGCCGTGCAATGGCTTGTCAGGCTCATACAGAAATTCATGGAACCCGCTGACAGTGGGGTAACCGGTGTGCTCGGTCATCCAGGCTTCGACCTGCCGGTACATGGCCAGATCGGTCTGGTCCATCTTGTTGTCGGGCTTGTCGCCCATCGGGCGGATCACGACACCACCAAAGGTATGCAAGTTCAGCCAGGTAAAAATATGCGGATGGCGAATGGCAAAGTCCATCACGGCACGGGATTCGGGCGCGCTACCGGGGTAATGGCCGGCGCCTTGCTGTTCATGCTCCGGCTTCCATTGGTACGCAAAATTGCGGTTCAGGTCGTAGAGGTTGTCCGACAGGAAGTGCGGGTCGGGAATGCGCTCTCCATCAAAATTGACGATGTGGCCTTCCGGGTAGAGCTTGTAAAAAGGGCCCGGGTCTTCTGGCAATCGCGGCACCATGACGGGCGGATCGAGTGGCACACCCTTGTCATCGCGCAACTCCGTCAGCTCGCCGCTGGGGTCTAGCTGGCGCATGTAATTCATCAGGCCGTCACCATCCACGTCTGACGCCTCCCAATAGGCATGGGACTGGTTGACACGGTCATTCACCGGGCTGGAGCGTACATAGCGGCCGGTCTTCAGGATGGCCTCGGCGCCGTCTGGGGAAATGCGGGGAACCACATAGAAAAGCGTATCGCGCAAGGTGTCTGCCATGTGCGCTGGCAGCGGCTTGGCACCGGCTTCATTTTTGCCTAGATGAATGGCGATCAGGTCTTCGGCCATCGCCAATGCCACGCTGGAGCCACACACTTCGGTGGCGTGCATATTGCCGTCGATCCAGACGGCAGGCCGATGTTGTTCGGGATTGCGCCCAATGGTGAGCAGCGGGATATCGCGTCCCTCAGCGCTTTTGCCAAGGGAGCTCAGGGAAACAAATTCAGGGTGCAATTGGGCCCACGCCTTGAGTTGGGCGGTGAGGTCAAAGTAGTCGAGGTATTGGGTGCGAAACATCCCCACAATGTACCCAAAATTACGGTGTGTCCTTGTCACCTTCGGGTGCAGGGGTTGCAGGCTCCTTGGCCAACATTGCCAGAATCCAGGCTTGCACCTGTCCAGACGCCAGGATGCTGGTCAGCAGCGCAGGGCCGAGTGTGTTGATCAGAGTTGGGCGAAACAGCCAGCGCCATGGACGAATCCAGGCCAATACCGCACCGGCGACCAAAGCCCCCGCGACGAGGCCAATCGGGTGGCGTTGTGCCAAAGGCCGCAATGTCGCTTGGGCCCACCATGCGGACAGCGCGTCAATGATTTCGCTGGTACCGGGCAGAGCGGCTTTCAGCACCTCCACCAAGCCGCCACCCGTAAGAAGGGCGGCCAATGGGGGTTGTGCTTGTGTGCTGTTGTGTGCAACGGCCGTGCGCAAGCGCTCGCGCGACAAAGCCAGGCGTTCACTCGGGGTCAGCAGCGGCGCGCTCATGCGGCGTCCATGCTGCGCAACAGTTCTATGTCGGCTTGCACCTGGCGGCGCAGTTCAGCGAAGGCGGCGTCCTGCGCAACCCAAGGCTTGCGCGCGAGCAGCCCGCAGACCACCGACAACACGAACGGCACCAGTGGCACGAGGATGACGATCCAGGGCACCGGTTGCAGCG
>JAYWAV010000369.1:0-3441 GCA_043782015.1 Rhodoferax sp.
AAATTTTCAACCCCAAGGAGAGACCATGAACCGCAGAAACCTGTTCGCCGCCGCCGCCGTGGCTGGCCTGATTCAACCGCTGCTTGCCACAGCCCAATCGGGCGGGCGCAAGCAAACCTTTGTCTTGGTGCATGGCGCCTGGCATGGTGGCTGGTGCTGGTCTCGCGTGGCGGAGCGGCTGCGCGCAGCGGGCCACACCGTCTTTACGCCAACCTTGAGTGGCCTGGGCGAGCGCCGCCATCTGATCTCGCCACAAATCAACCTGGACACCCACATCGCCGATGTGACCAATACCATTCAGTTCGAAGAACTTAACGATGTCATCCTGGTGGGCCACAGCTATGGCGGCATCATCATCACAGGCGCGGCAGACCGCCTGCCCGCTGGCCGTTTGCGCCATTTGGTCTACCTGGATTCGCTAATGCTGGAGAGCGGCAAGAGCATCTTCTCCAGCTTCCCCAAAGACGTTGTGGACGCGCGCTTGAAGGCAATAAGGGACACAGGCGGCGGTGTTGGCGCCGTCTCGCCCAATTCAGCCGCCGCGTTTGGTGTCAAGGACCCGGCTGACGCTGACTGGGTGACCCGCAATTTGACGCCCCAACCCGTGGGCACCTACCTGCAGCCGCTCATGTTGAACGCGCCAACCGGCAACGGTGTGCCCAAAACCTACATCGAATGCACGCTCGATCCGCTTCCCACGTTGGAACCGACCAAGGCGCGGATACGCGCCGATGCTGGCTGGAAGACACGCAAGCTGGCAACCGGACACGATGCCATGGTGACGGTGCCAGGGCCTCTGGCAGAAATGCTGATGGATATCGCGTCTTAACTCTGGTGGCATCGCAACTGCTTGCGCTCAATTCAGCGACTTAACTTAATACTTGGAGACATGCATGTTTGGAAAAAAAAGACTGCGTTCAATGCGTATCAACTTCTCTTGGTCGTTAGGAGTTTTTGCAGCGCTTGCCAGCGTTGCCCAGGCTCAACCCCAAACTGCTTTGCCTGTGCCGTTGAAACTCTCGGCACTGCGCGAGGAAGACTTGACTCGACAGCTTGAATTTTTCCCGTCGACCCAGCCAGAGGTGATCCACTCAGGTGGTTGTGGGGTGATGGAGGGTATTGCCTCGGCTTCGGACGGCCGCGTGTTCTTCACCGAAATTACACGCTCCACCGGTTGCAATGACAGCAGAGGTGTGCAGGGCGGGCGCATTTGGGTCATCGACCCCGGGCAAAAACCCAGGCTATTTCGCGAGCCAAGCGGAATGGCCGCTGGCCTGGCTATCGATGCGCAAGACCGCATGATCGTCGCCGAGGGTGCAGACTACGGCGGACGGCGCGTTTCCAGCACGGATCTCAAGACGGGCGAGTACCGAGTGATTGCCTATTTTCATGAAAACCGCCAGCTGAATGCGCCCAACGACGTGGCCATCGACAGTGCAGGCCGCATCTACTTTTCGGACTTGCGCCTGTTTGGTCCAGAGAATATCGAGCAGCGAATCAACGCGGTGTACCGGTTAGACCCGCCTGCCCCTGGCGCAAAAGGCCTGTGGCCCATCACTCGCATTGTGGGGGACAACGGCAAGATGAACGGCATTGAGCTGTCGCCAGACCAGCGCACTTTGTATGTCGGCCTGTGTGATCCCGGAACGAACGCCCTGGGCGAGCAAGCTGCACCGGCGCTTGACCGCACGGGCCATGGCGGTTTGCTGGCTTATCCGCTCGATACTGCGGGCAACCTGGGCAAGCCTCGCGTACTGCTCGATCTGGAGAAGGCCGGCTGCGTCGATGGCATGGCCACCGATGCGGAAGGCAACATTTACGCGTCGCTGCCCGGTTCACTCGCCGGACCCGGCGTGTATGTGATCACGCCTCACGGGGAGCTTGCTGCCCGTCTGGTGCTTCCCAACCGCGAAAGCCCGGTGAACGTTGGCTTTGGACGCGGCCCCGAAGCCAATACGCTTTATATCGCCACGGTAGGCGTGGGAAAAGTTTACAAATTGCGCGTTGGGAAAGCCGGGAGCACGCCACTGCGCTGAAGTGCATACAACGTCGCGTGTGAACATCAACTAGTCAACTTGACCGAGAGAAACATCAATCTAAATGGACTCAAATCTTTCAAAAACACATCGATTTTTTCGTCGGCATCGCTCAATATGTTCGACGTGGAACCGCTGGCGACCAGCCACTCGCCATTTGCCTCCAAGCCTGATGCCCTCCCCCAATTGCTGGATGGGATAGCCTGATATGGGAACACTAACTCCTGAAGACCGTCATTTCTTTCAATCCGATGTCAATGCACGGCAAGGCGAGCGTAAGCAACGTGTAGCGCACGGGCATATTTCTGAGCCAGCGCGGCAAATACCCGTTCACGAGACGACCGACGTATTGGTTCTTGGCGGTGGCCCGTCTGGGGTTGCCGCCTCCATCGCTGCTGCCCGTTCCGGGGCGCGTGTTGTCTTGTTGGAGCGGTACAACCATTTGGGCGGCCTTTCAACCGGCGGATTGGTGATCTGGATTGATCGCATGACCGATTGGTCAGGCGAGCGCATCATTGCAGGGCTTGCTGGCGAATTCATGGCCCGGCTGGGGCAGGACTCGGTCGCTGGACCACCTGCGGACGACTGGGGATCCAGAGAGACCAACAAAGCCCTGTATTGGGGACACCGCACGGCAGCGTTTCATGGCGTAGTGACGCACTCGCCAACGGTTGACCCGGAGATGCTCAAACTCGTCTACCACCAGATGATTGCCGAGGCGGGTGTTGATTTGATCTTGCACGCCTGGATGGTGGCACCGGTGGTCGAGGGTGGTCAGGTGAAAGGCGCTATTTTTGAGAGCAAGCAGGGGCGCCGGGCGATCCTGGCGAAGATCGTCATTGACACCACGGGTGACGGGGACTTGTATGCTGCCGCAGGCGCAGCCTACGCCTCAGACATCGACGCAAGTGACATTCACCATTGCATCAACACCTCTTGGATGTTTGCGGGCGTTGACATGAAACGCTGGCTCGATTTCCGCACCGCCCAACCACAGGCGTACTCAGATTTTCTCGCGCGGGGCCGCAGGCAATTTGGCAGCTTCGAGAAGCCCATGGTGTCATGGCGAAACGAAGTTGCTGTTTTCATGGGGCCACGAAAATCCGGCTTCAGTTGCCTGGATGTGGACGAGATGACCCAGGTGGAATGGGAGTCGCGCAAGAGCATGCGTGAGCATCTCGGGTTTTTCCGCGCCCATGCGCCAGGGTTTGGGAATGCCTACGTCATGCTCACCGCGCCGCAAATCGGCAGCCGACACAGCCGACGCCTGGAGGGCATCAAACGCATTGAACGCAAGGGCTGGAATGCAGGCGCGATTGAGCCTGACGAAGTAGGAATCAGCCCAAGTCCTTCACCACAGTTTCCCAACATCTCTGTGCCCTACGGGGCCTTGGTTCCCAAGGAA
>JAYWAV010000370.1:0-9515 GCA_043782015.1 Rhodoferax sp.
TGGACCATGTGGAGCCAGACGCCATGCCATTGCTGGGCGGGCTGTTCAGCAGCCTGTGCAATGAGCCAGTCTCGTTGCGCTTTACCGGTGCAGAGCAGTTGATGCAGACACTGAGGTCCATGACGCCCTCCGGGGACCGCGGTGTGGAGATGCCTACCTGGCAGATCCGCATGGACGTGCTGCGCACCATGCGCATGCAGGACGAGTTTGAATTGGCTGCGCTGGACTATTGCGTGACCTATGAGGTCTCGCCCCCTGGCTGGCTGGCTGCACGTTGCCAGTTCGAGGATGTGACGGCAACTGTCAACTCGCAATTTGGTGACAAGGGCATTGTGATGACGGCGCCTATGGGCCTGGACGATGGTAGCGCCGCCACGGTCGATTTGCGTGGCGAAATTCTGGGCGACGCAACACAGGCCCTTGCCGCGCTGGACAGCTCCGGTTCCCAGAGCGAAAACATTGTGATTTCCTGCGCTGCATTGGTTCGGGTGGACTTCTCCGCTGCGGGCAGCATCCTCAATTGGGTAGCAACCCGGCAGGCGTCGGGCTGCCACGTGCAGTTCCGCGATCTACACCGCCTCGTCGCTGCGTTTTTCACGGTCATTGGCATCAATGAACACGCCCGGGTGGTGCCCCGGCCCATGTAATTCTGCATCGGCGGCTATTCTTGTCGCCAGCAGCACCGTTGCCCCTGCGGTACACCCTGTGATTCCCTGCGAAATCAGGGTTTCCCGCAGGGGGCGCCAATTTCCTTCAAGCATCACTTTCAGTACCCCCGCTAAGTCCTTCATTTAGAACGATTTTTACGCGCTAAACGCGTTCAAATTCGCGTCTAAGTCCTTGATTTCATTGGAAAATTTTGTAACAGGCCTTGCTGTACGCATGGCTTTTGCTGATACAGTGCAAAAAAGTGCAATTAAGTGGTAAATCATGCCTCTGAATTGCCGTATGGCTGTAAAGCGCAACAAAAGGGTCGGTACACGTGTTTCAAGGTGCTTCGTCACTCAGTCTGGATGCCAAAGGGAGGCTCAGTGTGCCCACCCGGCACCGTAACGTCCTCTGCGCGACAGCCGCTGGCCAGCTCACGATCACCAAACACCCACACGGTTGCCTGATGGTGTTTCCCCGCCCCGAGTGGGAAAAATTCCGCGAACGCATCGCTGCATTGCCGATGGCCGCCCAATGGTGGAAGCGCATTTTTTTGGGCAACGCAATGGATGTGGAGCTGGATGGAACCGGCCGCGTGTTGGTATCGCCCGAATTGCGCGCTGCCGCGGGCATCTCCAAAGACGCTGTGTTGCTGGGCATGGGCAACCACTTCGAGCTCTGGGATAAGGCCACCTACGACGCCCAGGAAGCAGAAGCCATGCAGGGCGATATGCCCGATGTGTTCAAGGACTTTTCGTTCTAGGCCCGCACGGTGGACGCTCCATGGACCCATGCCACCGTATTGTTGAACGAAGCCGTAGACGCCTTGTTCAGCAGTGGCAAAGAATCTTTCCCCCATGCAGCGGATGGCGCCTACGTGGACGCCACGTTTGGTCGCGGCGGCCACTCGCGCCTGCTGCTCTCCAGGTTGTCGCCCCAAGGGCGCCTGATCGCGTTCGACCGCGACCTGGAGGCCGTGGCAGGTGCGGCGCAAATCACGGATGTGCGGTTCAGCATCCGGCACGCCGCCTTTTCGCAAATCAACACACTGCCCCCGGCCAGCGTCAACGGACTGTTGATGGACATCGGGGTCAGCTCGCCGCAGATCGACAACCCACAGCGGGGCTTCAGCTTTCGCAACGACGGGCCGCTCGATATGCGCATGGATACCACGCGGGGCCAGAGTGTGGCGCAGTGGCTGGAAACAGCCGAAGTCAATCAACTCACGGAGGTGATACGTGAATATGGTGAAGAACGGTTTGCTGGCCCCATTGCAAAGGCGATTATTGCTCGCCGACAGGAACGGGGCCCAATTTCAACCACCTCCGAGTTGGCCCAACTCGTGGCTGAGCAGGTCAAAACCCGCGAGCCGGGCAAGGACCCTGCAACGCGCACATTTCAGGCTTTTCGGATTTTCATCAACGCCGAGCTTGAAGAGCTGCAACAGGCGTTAGAAGCGAGTCTGGACGTGTTGGCGCCTGGGGGTCGTTTGGTGGTGATCAGCTTCCATTCGCTGGAAGACCGGATCGTCAAGCAATTCATCGCGAAGCATTCGCGCGATGAATACGACCGCCGCGCGCCATTTGCTGCACCCAAGGTGATGCAACTCAAATCGCTGGGACGCGTCAAACCTTCCGACGCGGAGATCAGCGGCAACGCACGCTCGCGCAGCGCCGTGATGCGTGTTGCGCAGAGGATGCCAGCATGAGCGCCGCCGGACCGCTCCAAGGCGCGATAGCCCCCTCGGGGGGCAGCGAGCCGCGTCAGCGGCGGAGCGTGGGGGCACACCATGCTTAGGATCAACCTCGTGCTGATGCTCGCGGTGATGGCCAGCGCGGTCTATCTGGTCGCGGTGCAGTACGAGTCGCGCCGCCAGTTCACCGAGCTGGATCGGGCGCGCGCCGAAGCGCGCCGTCTGGAGAGTGAGCACGAACGCCTCGAAGTGGAAAAGCGCGCACAAGCCACGCCCGCGCGTGTCGAGAAACTGGCGCGTGAAAAACTGGCGATGCGCCAGGCCACGCCGGCCATTACCACCTACGTGACCTATTCCACGCTGGCACAAGATGCACCGCAGCCTGCCATTGGCAAGGCTCCGAGCAAGGGAGGACAGCCATGAGCCGCAGCGTGCTCTACACGTCCAGCCCACTCTTGGCGAGCCGCACGCCGGTATGGCGCAGCAAATTCGTCGTGGGTGCGATTGCGCTGGCCTTCACTGCGCTAGCGGCGCGCGCTGCCTACATCCAGGTGGTTGCCAACGATTTTTTCCAGCGCCAGGGTGAAGTGCGCTTCGCACGTACGCTGGACTTGCCCGCCAACCGTGGCCGCATTCTGGACCGCAACGGACAAATCCTGGCAAGCAGCGTACCCGCGCCCAGCATCTGGGCGATTCCGGAAGACGTCACTTTGGAAAAAGGCCAGTTGCAGCAACTGGCCAAACTGCTGGAAATGCCTGCGGCTGATCTGGCGAAGAAGCTCGACGACGAAGACAAGACCTTCGTTTGGCTCAAGCGCCAGGTGGACGCTGGCGTTGCCAAGCAGATTGCAGCGCTGGATATCAAGGGCATTTACCAGCGCAGGGAATTCAAACGCCAGTACCCCGAGGGCGAGTCGGCTGCGCATGTGGTGGGTTTCACCAACGTGGAAGACAACGGCCAGGAGGGGGTGGAGCTGATGTTCAACAAAGCCTTGCTGGGTAAACCCGGCATGCGCCATGTGATCAAGGACCGCCTCGGCCGCGCGGTAGAAAACGTGGGCGAGGTGGTGGAGCCGGTGGACGGACGTGACCTGCAACTCAGCATTGACAGCAAGATCCAGTTCTTCGCCTACCAGAAACTGCGCGATGCGGTGCTGGCCAACCGCGCGCAAGCCGGTAGCGTGGTGGTCTTGGATGCGTTGACCGGTGAAGTGCTGGCGCTGGCCAATTACCCCAGCTACATCCCCGACAAGCGCCAGAACCTGACCGGCGCGCAACTTCGCAACCGTGCGTTGACTGATACGTTCGAGCCCGGCTCGGTAATGAAGCCGTTTACCGTGGGGCTGGCGCTGAATACCGGACGCGTGAAGCCCGGCACCATCATCGACACTGCTCCCGGTTCGATGACGATCACCGGCGCCAAGATCAGCGATGCGCATCCGCACGGCGCGCTGACAGTGGAGCAGGTGATCCAGGTCTCCAGCAACGTAGGCACCACCAAGATCGCGATGCAGATGCCGGCCAGCGAAATGTGGACCACGCTCACCCAGGCCGGCTTTGGCCAAAAGCCGCAGATCGAATTCCCCGGCGTCGTGTCGGGCCGCCTGCGCCCGTCCAAGAGCTGGCGCCCGATTGAACAGGCCACCATCTCCTACGGCTATGGCCTGTCGGCCTCGCTGTTCCAGATGGCACGGTCGTACACCGTGTTTTCGCACGATGGGCAAATCATTCCGGCCACGTTGCTCAAGAGCAGTGAGCCTGCGGTTGGCGTCAATGTGTTCTCGGCCAACACCGCCGCCGAGATCCGTCACATGCTGCAAATGGCGGCCGGGCCTGGTGGCACCGGCCCCAAGGCACAAACGCTGGGCTACTCGGTGGGTGGTAAATCCGGTACCGCCTACAAGCAGGTGGGCAAGGGCTATGGCACCGACGGAAATCGCAAATACCGCAGCTGGTTTGTCGGCATGGCACCGATCGAGCAGCCACGTGTGATCGTCGCCGTGATGATCGATGAGCCTAGCGCTGGCAAATACTTTGGTGGCGATGTGGCAGCGCCTGTGTTCAGCGAAACCGTGCAGCAGACTTTGCGCATGCTGGGCGTGCAACCCGATATGGCGGTGCGGCCGCAAATTGTTGCAAGTACGGTGGAGGAGAGCTTCTGATGCTGGAACTCCACACTCCCGCAGACGCCGCGCAATGGCTGCGCAGCAAGGTCAGGGGCGCGTTGCGCACGGATAACCGCCAATTGCTGCCGGGCGATGGCCTGCTGGCATGGCCTGGCGCCAAGGTCGATGCGCGCAGTTTTGTGGCCAAGGTCTCGCAGGGCGGCATGGCATGTCTGGTGGAGCACGAAGGGGCAGAAGCCTTTGCTTTCTCCGGTGACAACGTGGCCAACTACCGCAATCTCAAAGCCGATTCAGGCCGCATTGCTGGAGACTTCTACGGCCAACCCAGTGCGCGCATGGAGGTTGTCGCGGTCACTGGCACCAACGGCAAGACGTCTACCGCCTGGTGGCTGGCACATGCGCTGTCCACCTTGCCCAACAGCGGCGCGGCGCCTTGTGCCGTCGTCGGTACCCTCGGCGTGGGCTTGCCGCCGGCTGTGCAGTCCACCGGATTGACGACGCCGGAATCTGTGTACCTGCAGCACACGTTTTGTGACTTTGTGCAGCAAGGTGTCAAGGCTGTGGCGATGGAAGCCTCGTCGATTGGTCTGGATGAGCACCGCCTGGATGGCACGCACATCCACGTCGCGATCTTCACCAATCTAACGCAAGACCATCTGGACTACCACGGCAGCATGGAAGCCTATTGGCAATCCAAGCGCCGCTTGTTTGCGTGGTCTGGTTTGCGGGCTGCAGTCATCAATGTCGACGACGCGCATGGCGCTGAGCTTGCAGCCGAGTTGCAGGGCGGCGCGCTGGATGTCTGGACGGTGTCGTTCCAGGTTGACGCGCGGGTCCGGGCCAGCAACATCCGGTACGGCGCGCAGGGCGCTACTTTTGATGTGATTGAAGGCGATGAGTCTTGGCTTCTTTCCACACACATGATTGGCACCTACAACGTCTCCAACATGCTGGGTGTTTTGGCAGCAATGCGCGCCCTGGGCGTGCCGATGCAGGATGCAGTGCGCGCCTGCGGTGAGTTGCGGCCGGTGCCCGGACGCATGGAGTGCCTCGGCGGCCAGGATGCGCCGCTGGTGGCGGTGGACTACGCGCACACGCCGGATGCTTTGGATCAGGCGCTGACGGCCTTGCGTCCGCTGACCACTGCACGTGGCGGCAAGCTGTGGTGTGTGTTCGGTTGCGGAGGAGATCGCGATGCAACCAAACGCCCGCTGATGGGTGCGATTGCCGCGCGTCAGGCCGATCAGGTCGTCGTCACCAGCGACAACCCGCGCAGCGAAAAACCCGAGGCCATCATTGCGCAGATATTGCACGGTGCCGTCGGTAGCCCGTTGGTTCAGGTGCAAGCCGACCGTGCCCTGGCGATTGCACAAAGCATTGCCAGCGCCCAGTCACAGGACGTGATTCTGTTGGCTGGCAAGGGCCATGAAGCGGTGCAGGAAATTGCGGGTATCAAATTCGAGTTCTCCGATGCTGCGCACGCGACCGCTGCGCTGCTGGCCCGCGCTGCGAGCGTGGAGGCCCACACATGAACACCATGATGACCGCTGCCCAAGTGCATGGCTTTCTGCCGGGCTCGGTGCTGGTCGGTGACGGCGCTGTAACAGTGCAACGCGTGCACACCGATTCGCGCACGTTGAACGCAGGCGATCTTTTTGTCGCGTTGAAGGGTGAGAAATTTGACGCGAACGCATTCCTGTCCGAGGCAGTGACGCAGGGAGCAGCTGTGTTGCTTTGCCATCCACAAGCGCAGCCCGGCGCTGCAGTGGCCCAAGTGCCGCGCATCGAAGTCGCGGACACCGCACTGGCATTGGGCGCCTTGGCAACCCAGTGGCGCAAGCAATACGATCTGCCGCTGATTGCAGTGACCGGAAGCAATGGCAAAACGACCGTGACGCAAATGCTGGCATCCATCCTGCATGCGGCGCACCCCGATGGCGGTGCGTTGGCCACCCAAGGCAATCTGAACAACGCAATCGGTGTGCCGATGACGCTGCTGCGTCTGTGCACCGAGCACCGCAAGGCGGTGGTCGAGTTGGGAATGAACCATCCAGGCGAAATCGCTCTGCTGGCCGCGATGGCGCAGCCCACCGTCGCGTTGGTCAACAACGCGCAGCGCGAACATCTGGAATTTATGCGCACGATTGAGGCTGTCGCCCGTGAAAACGGCTCGGTCATTGCGTCGATGGGCGCCGATGGCGTTGCGATCTTCCCGCATGACGATGTCTACGCGTCGTTGTGGCGTGCGATGGCCGGCGAGCGTCGTGTGGTGACATTTGCGATGAACGGTGCTGGCGATGAAAATCGTCTGGTGTGCAGCAGTGCGCAATGGACCGGATCGCATTGGGATGTGCAGGCCCAAGGCATGGGCGTCGATTTGCATTTTGCTTTGCATATCGCTGGCAAGCACAACGTACAAAACGCGCTGGCCGCTGCGGCCTGTGCCTTGAGTGCGGGTGTTTCTGCCGTCGCTGTGCAGTCTGGTCTCGCACAGTTTGTGCCAGTCAAAGGCCGGTCCCGCGCGATTGTCTTGAAGGTGGCGGGCAAGGACGTCACGTTGGTGGACGACACTTACAACGCCAACCCCGACTCGGTGCGCGCCGCGATCGATGTACTGGCTGAATTGCCGGGTCCGCGTCTGCTGGTGCTGGGCGACATGGGCGAAGTGGGTGAACAGGGCCCGCAGTTCCACACCGAAGCTGGGCGCTACGCACACAGCCGCGGCATCGAACACCTTATGGCTCTGGGTGTGCTGTCGCAATCCGCAGTGGATGCCTTCCCGGGTGCGCAGCATTTTGATGCGATGGTCGCCTTGAAACATGCTGCAACGGCCGCGCTGCCGCAGATGGGCAGCGTGCTGGTCAAAGGTTCCCGCTTTATGCAGATGGAACAAGTTGTTGAGGAAATTTCATGCTCCTGAGTCTGGCCCAATGGCTGCAAAACCTGTCACCGGAATTCGGCTTTTTCCGGGTGTTCCAGTACCTCACGTTCCGTGCCGTGATGGCAGCCATGACATCCTTGCTGATTGGTCTGGCCGCAGGGCCTTTTGTGATACGCCGCCTGCGTGAACTGAAGATTGGCCAGCCAGTGCGCGGCTACGGCATGGAGACGCATCTGAGCAAGAGCGGTACACCCACGATGGGCGGTGTGTTGATTCTGTTGTCGATAGCCATTTCCACGCTGCTGTGGTTTGACCTGTCGAATCGCTTTGTCTGGATCGTGTTGCTGGTCACGCTGGGCTTTGGTGCGATTGGCTGGGTGGATGACTGGCGCAAGGTGGTCAACAAAGATCCTGAAGGGATGCGCTCGCGGGAGAAATATTTCTGGCAATCGGTGATCGGCCTCTTGGCTGCGCTGTATCTGGTGTTCAGCATTTCGGAAAGCTCCAACATGAAAGTGCTGGAGCTGTTCCTGAACTGGGTGGGCTCCGGCTTCGACGTGAGCCTGCCGCCAAAAGCTGGCTTGCAGTTGCCATTCTTCAAGGAAGTCAGCTATCCGCTGGGCGTACTCGGCTTTGTCGTGCTGACTTATCTGGTGATCGTCGGCTCCAGCAATGCCGTCAACCTGACCGATGGTCTCGATGGCTTGGCCATCATGCCGGTGGTGATGGTGGGCTCGGCGCTGGGCGTGTTTGCGTATGTGACCGGCAGCGCGGTGTATTCCAAATACCTGTTTTTCCCGCACATCCCCGGATCTGGTGAGCTGTTGATCTTCTGCTCGGCGATGGCCGGTGCCGGTCTGGCGTTCCTGTGGTTCAACACACATCCCGCGCAGGTGTTCATGGGTGACGTGGGTGCGCTCGCATTGGGCGCTGCGCTGGGAACGATCGCTGTCATCGTGCGCCAGGAAATTGTGCTGGCCATCATGGGCGGCATCTTTGTGGTTGAAGCCCTCTCCGTGATGTTGCAAGTCAGCTACTTCAAGTACACCAAAAAGAAATTCGGCGAAGGCCGCCGCCTGTTCAAGATGGCGCCGCTGCACCACCACTTTGAGAAGACTGGCTGGAAAGAAACGCAGGTGGTTGTGCGTTTCTGGATTATCACCATGCTGCTGTGCCTGATTGGCCTGTCGACGCTGAAACTGCGATGAACACCAACGACATTCACGACGACGACCCTACGCTGCCTCCTGAGGTGGCGCAGCCCTTGCAGGTGCCGCAGGAACACCAGCAGGATATGCCGTTGCCAGAACCTCTGGTTGACGAAGTGGTCGCATCGGATGTCGTTGCACCCGAAGAACCCGTTGCGTCAGAGGAGTCTGTTGCGGCGCCAACACCACCGGCACTACCCGCCGGGCGCACCTTGCCCACTACTCTCACCGCGGCGCGAGACGCAGCTGCCTTCGTGGCGAGTATTTTTGCTGAAGATGTTGCTGTGACAGTAGCGCCAGGAGGCTCTGAGGCACAGGGCATTGCGCAGGTTAAGGGGGAGCCCGCACAGCGGGCGGAGGACACGGAGCAAAGTCCTCTGCCTCAGAGCTTCCCGACTACAACAATGCAAGACCAAAACGTGTTGATCTTGGGCCTCGGTGCATCCGGCCTCGCAATGGCACGCTGGTGCACGCGCCAGGGGGCTGCCAGCATTACCGTGGCAGATACGCGCGATGCGCCACCCCAGCTGAGTACGTTGCAGCAGGAACTGCCACAGGTGCGTTTTGTGTCGGGTGCGTTTGATGCCGCCCTGGTCGAAGGCCAGAACCTGCATGCGGTATACCGTTCTCCTGGCCTGAGTCCTGAAGCCATCGCTCCTGTTTTAATAGCTGCTCAAGCGCATGGAATAAGCGCTGGCGGCGAATTGAGCTTGTATTCACAAGCACTGCAGGCTTTGCGTGCAGCGCAGAATTACACGCCAGCAGTCCTCGCCATCACCGGCACCAACGGCAAGACAACAGTGACTTCGTTGACCGGCCAACTGATTGCCCATGCCGGCAAGTCGGTTGCCGTCGCAGGCAACATCGGTCCGACGCTGCTGGATACGCTAATCAAACACATCGAAGCCAAGACGCTGCCCGAAGTCTGGGTGCTGGAGCTGTCCAGTTTCCAGCTCGAC
>JAYWAV010000371.1:0-3428 GCA_043782015.1 Rhodoferax sp.
GCTAGCATCGCAGCAATGGCCAGAACCAGGACAGGTCGCAACATGGCACTTTATAGCGCCTTGAAAATTTCCCTTGCGGCTGATACGGTTTCTGCGATGTCCGCATCGGTGTGCGCTGCGCTCATGAAGCCAGCTTCGTACAAGGCTGGCGCGATGTAGACACCGCGGTCCAGCAGACCGTGGAAGAAGGCATTGAATACCTTGCTGTCGGTGGTCATGACTTTGGCGTAGTTCTGCGGCAGGGTGTCAAAGAAGAAGAAGCCAAACATGCCGCCTTCGGAGTCGCCGCAAAAAGGCAGCCCTGCAGCATGAGCCGCATCTGTCAGGCCGCAGACCAGCGCCTGCGTCTTGCGGCTCAGGTCGTCGTAGAAACCAGGCTTGCCGATTTCTTTGAGCGTCGCCAAACCACAAGCGGTGGCCACCGGGTTGCCGGACAACGTGCCGGCCTGGTAGACCGTGCCAATCGGCGCCAGGTGTTCCATCACTGCACGCTTGCCGCCAAAGGCCGCCAACGGCATGCCGCCGCCAATGACTTTGCCCATCACCGTCATGTCGGGCGCAAAGCCCGGGATGTCGCGGGCATAGACCTCTTGCGCACTGCCGGGGGCCACCCGAAAGCCGGTCATCACCTCATCAAACACAAACAGCGCGCCGTACTGCGTGCACAGCTCGCTGCAGCGTTTGATAAACGGTACCGAGGCGCGTACAAAGTTCATGTTGCCAGCAATCGGCTCAATCATCACGCAGGCGAGTTCCGGCCCATGCAGCGCAAAGGCTTCTTCGAGTTGCTGGATGTTGTTGTACTCCAGCACCAGTGTGTGCTGCACCACCTCGGGCGGTACGCCAGCGCTCGTAGGATTGCCAAAGGTGGCGAGGCCAGAGCCAGCCTTGACCAGGAGTGCATCGGCATGGCCGTGGTAGCAGCCTTCAAACTTCAAAATCTTGCTGCGACCGGTAGCGCCGCGCGCCAGCCGGATGGCGCTCATGCCGGCTTCGGTGCCGCTGCTGACCAGCCGCACCATGTCCATGCTGGGAATCAGTGCCAGGATGGCTTCGGCCAGTTCTACTTCGCGCTCGGTAGGTGCCCCAAAAGAGAAGCCTTCCAGAATCGCTTTCTGTACCGACTCCACCACTGCGGGGTGGCCGTGGCCCAGGATCATCGGGCCCCATGAGCCGATGTAGTCAATGTAGCGTTTGTCGTTGGCGTCCCAGAAATAGGCGCCCTGCGCGCGCTGCACAAAGCGGGGTGTGCCGCCGACGGATTTAAAGGCGCGCACCGGAGAGTTCACACCGCCGGGGATTACGCGCGCTGCGCGGTCAAAAAGCTGCTGGTTGCGGTCGATCATGGTGGGGGTAGAAAAAATCAGTGGCGGGTGTCGTTGGGGGAGATTTCAAAGGACGATGCATGGGCGGGGTCGTCCTCGCCATCTTCCTCGTCATCGTCCGGCTGGGCCCAGAACAGGCGGTCGGGAATGACCTGGCCCATGCCAGGGCGGAAACCGCTTTCCAGGCAACGGTCCAGGTAGCTTAGTGCTTCGGTGACTGCTTCGGACAGCTCTGTGCCGCTGGCGATCAGCGCGGCGAGTGCGGCTGATAGCGTGTCGCCCGCGCCCGCAAAGGTGGCCTCGAAGCGTTCGTACTTGGCACTGCAAATCACGCTGGTGGGCGAGCACAAGACGTTGTCGATGAACTGCTCCGGCAAGGGGATGCCGGTGACCAGCGTGTAGGGCACGCCGAACTCATTGGCGGCCTTGGCAATATCTCGGGCCGTGGGGCTGCGCTCAGCGCTCCAGTCGGGCAGCAGCCAGCGCGACAAGGTGCTGTGGTTTCCAACCAACACCGTTGTCTGCGGCAGCAGCAGTTCGTTGCAGGCATCGAGGTACTGGTCGATCAGCACTTCCTGCCACCACGACAAGTCGGGCATATAGACCACCAGCGGCACATCGGAGTAGTCCGATGCAATCTCGGCAACAGCGGTCAGGTTCTCGGGGGAGCCCACAAAACCGACCTTGAAAACCTGCACCGGTACATCTTCCAGAATCGTGCGGGCCTGCTCACCCACAGCCTCGTCGTCCATTGGGAAATGGTCGTATATCTCGGTGGTATCGCGCGTGTAGGCACCGGTGACCACTGGCAGTGCGTGGGCGCCGACCGAGGCAACTGCCATCAGGTCGGCGGTCAAGCCACCCGCACCGCTGGGGTCATTGGCGTTGAACACCATGACACAGGCGGATGGGCCGTCGTCGGTGTCGTCTGTGTTGGGGGTCGGCGTGGTGTGGGTCTGCATGGATGGGCCTGGGTTCGGGTTTTTCCTCAGGCAGAATGAGGCTTCTTTCACGGCGCAGCGGGCAATTCGGCCGTGGCGCCTCTATACAATCGTTGCATTCTATTCGAAGGCCCTTTAAGCTGTGAGCGATAACAAAACTTGGATGTGCCTGATTTGCGGCTGGATTTACGACGAAGCGCAGGGCGCTCCGGATCACGGCATTGCAGCAGGTACCTTGTGGGCCGACGTGCCCATGAATTGGACGTGTCCCGAATGTGGGGCTCGCAAAGAAGATTTTGAGATGGTTCAGATTTGAAGGTGGATCGTTGGGATGGCGCAGCTGTCTTTGATCGCAAAACGCCTCTTAAGGAGTAAGGCCCTGTGAGTAACAACGGATCAACTTTCAAAGTGCTGGTCATTGACGACAGCAATACCATCCGCCGCAGCGCAGAGATCTTCCTGAAACAGGGCGGCCATGAGGTCCTGCTGGCTGAAGACGGTTTTGATGCGCTTGCCAAAGTGAATGACTACCAGCCCCACCTGATTTTTTGCGACATCCTGATGCCCCGGCTGGACGGTTACCAGACCTGCGCCATCATTAAACGCAATGCCAAATTTTCCGGTGTGCCTATCGTCATGCTGTCCAGCAAGGACGGCGTTTTCGATAAGGCGCGCGGACGTATGGTCGGTGCTCAGGATTACCTGACCAAACCCTTTACCAAAGAACAATTGCTGCAAGCCGTGCAGCAATTTGGCACTGTCTTGCAAGGAGCTGATTGATGGCAATAACTAAAGTACTGATCGTTGACGATTCAAAAACGGAACTCATGTTCCTGACAGATCTGTTGCAGAAGAATGGTTTTACCGTGCGCACCGCTGAAAACGCGGATGACGCATTCAAGCGTCTGGCCGAAGAGAAGCCCGACCTGATTCTGATGGATGTGGTTATGCCTGGCCAAAACGGCTTCCAGCTGACCCGCGCGATCAACCGCACGCCGGAATTCACCGATGTGCCCATCATCATCTGCACCAGCAAGAGCCTGGAGACAGACCGGGTGTGGGGCATGCGCCAGGGCGCACGTGACTACATCACCAAGCCGGTGGATGCCACCGATCTGTTTGCCAAAATCAAGGCATTGGGCTGATTCGCCGAACCCATGGC
>JAYWAV010000372.1:0-9441 GCA_043782015.1 Rhodoferax sp.
TGATGCAGGCGGTGCAGACCGAGCTGACCCGCAAGACTGAGCATTTGATGATTGCTGCGGAGACCGATCCTTTGACGGGTGCGGCAAACCGGGCCGGGCTGGCCGCGCGTGCACAGGAGTTGCTGCAACACCCGTTTGAGCGCACCTTGCTGCTGCTGGATCTGGATAAGTTCAAGCCGGTTAACGACATCTACGGTCACGATGCGGGCGATGCCGTGCTGGTGGAAATCACCAAACGCATCAAAGCGCAGCTGCGCAGCGCCGATGTCGTGGCGCGCATTGGCGGCGATGAATTTGTGGTGCTGCTCAGCGAAACCCTGGACCGCAAGACGCTGGAGATTGTTGCCAATCGCCTGATGCAAACCATTTGCCAACCCGTGCCCTTTGGCGAGCACCAATTGTCGGTCGGCAGCAGCGTGGGCATTGCGCGCTACCCCGGCAATGGGCTGGCGCTGGCGGACCTGATGCACGCGGCGGACGTGGCGATGTACCACATCAAGAGGAACGGCCGGGCTGGCTTTGCGTTCTTTGACGACCTGTCGGGAGAGCAGGCGCAGGTGGCGGCGCAGACGGCGGCTACGAGTAACGCCAAAGAAGACGATATTGTTCTTTTTTAATCGTTCCTTTTCTCCTCTCTTCTTTTTTACTCCCACTCCCCCAGCCCTTCGCCGACGGCGCGAGGGGCTGGGGGAGTGGGTGTTAAAAAAGAGGAGGAGAGAACAAGAGCAAAGAGTCAAGGCAACTCTTCATTCTCAACCGTCAAAGCCGACGCCGGCCCCACCGTACCCAACCGCGCCTTGAGCGACTGCGGCTGCCCGGTAATCAAGGCCGCATAGTTGGTGGTGTTGGAAAGCACCTTCTTCACATAATCCCGCGTCTCGGGAAAAGGCACGTTTTCCGCCCAGATGGCTGCGTCCAGCATCGGAGCGCCGGTCTGGCCACGCCAGATACGGGGGCGGCCAGGCCCGGCGTTGTAAGCCGCTGCGGCCATCGGCATCGATCCGCCAAAGTTATCCAACACCAGCTTAAGGTAGCCGGTTCCAATCGCAATGTTGGTGTCGCGGTCGGTGATCTGTTTGGCCTGGAAGTTTTCGATGCCGATTTTCTTGGCAGTCCATTTGGCGGTCGCGGGCATGACCTGCATCAGGCCAGAGGCGCCAACATGGGACTTGGCGTCCATGATGAAGCGGCTCTCCTGGCGGATCAGGCCATAGACGTAGGCCGGGTCCAGACCAATCTGCCGCGCGCGCGCCACGACCGCGTTCTTGAACGGCATGGGGTAACGCGTTTCCTGGTCGATGAAACTGCGGGTGCGTTCGCTGGTGTTGATGCAGCGGTCCCACACTTCCTTGCTGCAGGCCAGATCGGCAGCGGCCAGCAAGGCGCGGTCGTCCATGCCGCCGCGCAAGTGCAAATTGGTGGTGTAGTTCCATTCGCGCACGCCTTCGGCGCGCAGGCCCAGTGCGATGGCATACAGCGCGCGGATCAGACCGGGGTCCATGCGCGCAATCTCGCGCTCGGCAGGGGTCAACGGTTCTGGCTTGAGTGGGGTGTTGATGGGCTGGCCGAGTTCTTCGAGGGCCAACTGCTCGTAAAAGCCACGCACACCGGCAATGCGCTCCAGCGACTGCAGGGCCAATGCGCGATCTGCATCATTGCGTGCGGTTTTTGCCGCGGCGCGGGCGCGCCAGTAGATCCATGTAGGGTCGTTGCGCTGGCTCTCTTCCATGCTGGAAATGGCGTCTTGCACCTTGTTCCACTGGCCCGCACGCAGCGCAGCGCGGGCCGCCCAGGCTTTGTGGTCTTCGTGCATTTGCTGCAACTGGCCCTTGGCGAAATAGCCAACAGCGTCATCCGACAGCTTTTGCGCCGCGCGCTTGCCTATCACACCCCAGATCCAGCTGCGCTCTTCTTGTGTCAGTTGCGCCTTCCAGCGCAGCTTCTCGACTTCGGTGGCGGCTTCCAGCGGATCGAGGTAGGCCTGGCGAATCAGTGCCAGCGACACCATCTCGCGCGTTTGCGGGCGCAAGGCGGTGATCTTGTCGTTGAGGTACTTGCCCGGGTTGAGGTAGATGTTGTTGACCGTCTTGGTCCAGGCCGGGTTGAGCAAACCGACGGCTTGCGTCGTGACGCGCAGCTTGTCGGTCTCCATGCCTAGGCGCGCGCGCAGCCAGACGAAATGTGTGTTGCCTGGCTGTTCCTTGCGCAATTGCTCGACCGCGCTGGCGCAACCTTCGTCGGCATCTTTCAGCGCCAGCCAGGTGTCGCGCACGGCATCGGTCACGTCGACGCCCGCACTCATATGGTCCGCCAGCAGCGCGTAGCAGCGCACCGAGCGGTCGTCGTTCATCCGGTACTTGGGATATTCGCGGTTGAACGCCGTCCAATCGCGGTTGCGTCCGAGCTGCAGCAACCATTCATTGCGAAGGCGGTCTTCCTGGTAGGTCCCAGCGTAGCGGGACATGAAGTTCTGGATATCGGCCTGGCTGGCATCGTCCAGCCGGGCCGACAGTTCCCAATAGGCTGCCCATGGCTCCAGCACGTAGCCGCGCATTTGTGGCAGCAACTGTGTCAGGCGCTTGCGGTCGCGCTGTTTGTAGGCCTGCGCCATGTCCTGGATCGTGTCGTCATACCATGTGGCGTCGCGGCCCTGGGCCTGCGCAGTGGAGACGGTGGGCAACAGCAGAGCGCCCACCAAGGTGCTGCATAGGGCGAACGATGTCAGAATGGCTGGAAACTGCATGTGGGGATTATGGACAACTCTGCTGACGGCAAGGCCGCCGAAAAGAAAGCCCTTCGCAAGGCACTCCTGGAACAACGCCTGAACCTGCCCGATCGCCTACAGCGCGCCGATCTTTTGCAGCAGGTCATGCGCATCTGGCTCATAGGACGCACCGACACGGTGATTGGCGCCTATTGGCCCATCAAAGGCGAATTTGATCCTTTGCCCGCGCTGCACCGTTGGAAGGAAGACGGCGAATTGCTGGATGAACCGCAACTGCGCCGCATCGGCCTGCCGGTGGTCAACCGGGAGCACAAAACCATGACCTTCCACGTCTGGTATCCGGGCTGCCCGATGGAAGAAGACGCTTACGGCATTCCCAAGCCCAAGGACACCGAGATCGTCTTTCCGTCACTGCTGTTTGCGCCCTGCGTGGGCTACGGACCTGGGGGGTACCGATTGGGCTATGGCGGTGGCTTTTACGACCGCATGCTGGCCAGCCTGGAGCCCAAACCGTTCACTGTGGGCCTGGGTTTTGGCGTGGGCTTTGTTCCCGATTTCGAACCTGAGCCGCACGATGTGCCTCTCGATGCCATCTTGAACGACAACGGCGTGGTCTGGCCCTTTTAGGGCTTTGCTCGCTTTGCGGGGTTGAGCGTTTTCGGTTTGGCCGTCTTTGGTTTTGCGGTTTTTGGCTTGGGCGTCGGTTTGCCAATGCGCGCCACCAGCGCCGCCTGCAAGGCCAACCGTGCCCAGGGCAGCATCAGAGGCAGAGATTCCATCGCCTCCGCGGGCACGTTGTAATAACCCAGTGATACGGTCTTGCCGCGCGCTTCATAGGTGAAGGGTGCGCAACCCGCAGCTTCAAATGCAGCGCGCGTGGCGCCATTGACCTTGAGCCACAGTGCGTCTCCCTCACCCAGATTGGCCAGGATGGCAATGTTCATGCCGTCCAGTCCAATTCCCCAGCCGCCAAACATGCGCTTGGCAGTACACGGCCCGACACCTGACAGCAACTCGCAACAGTACTGGGCAAATTCGGGGTCACTACCTGCCATGGTCTGTCAGGATGGGTTGGCCAGCGCCTGTGCATCGCCCCGGTAGCCCTGCAGGGTCTTGACCAATTTGGCGCGCTGGCGCAGTGTGCTGCTGTTGTGCAGGATGGCAACCGTAACGCAGTTCTCCTGGACCAGCAATTCCAGGTGTTGGCGGTAGGACACGTCGGCCGACACCACGGTACGCTGTAACAGCGCCCGCAAATCGGCCTGTGCCAGGGGCAAGGGTTTGTTAAGAAGGCCACGCAACGTGGCAACCAGGTCCTGGTGGCGGCGTAGCTTTTCGCGGTGTTGCACTTCGGGGTCAAATTGCGAGTTGGCAAAACGGCTGGTCAGCATCGCCACCTGGGCTGTCGACAAACTGCCATAAAACCATTCGGACCATTCCACCGCGCGCTTGAGGCGTCGCTCAGCCCGTTCTTCCGCGGTGCCTTCCAGCCATTCCTCGCGCCACTCGCGGTCTTTCTTCTCAAATGCGCGGTCCAGGTATTGGAGTTGCGGTTCCTGCAGCGTGGTCGCCGTGGTCGCCAGCGAGATCGCGGCTGAATCCAGCGCCGAGACCGCGCGCGTTTGCAAATCCGCGTAGACATTGCAGACTTGCGTGGGAGTGATGTCTTGCGGCGCCAGCACCAGCAGGCGCGTCAGTTGCTGCTCCAGGAGCGGCACCTCTTCCTTGCGGTGCCAGTTCAGCAGGGTTTGCAGATCGGCGCGTACTTTGACCGATTGGGCGCGGTCGAAGTCGAAATAGCCGTCGAGCCACCAGTAGGCCAACTGCGGCGCATTGTTGTAGCCCAGCCGCACGGCGCTGCAGCCTTGCATCAGCACAGCCAGCAAAAGCAAGCCGATAATGGAAGGCCACTTGCGAAGAAGATGCACAGTACAACGCCTATAAAGAGACGGACACGTGACACCCATGATTCAGGCCTCACCTTCAGCCGAAACCGGCGCGCCCATCGACGTCGTCATTATGGCGGCCGGAAAAGGCACGCGCATGAAAAGCCGCTTGCCCAAGGTCTTGCACCGCCTGGGCGGTAAGCCTTTGTTGACCCATGTGCTGGACACGGCACGCAGCCTGCAGGCCCGCAAAGCGGTGGTGATTACCGGTCACGGTGCTATCGAAGTAGAAGCGGCCTGCGCATATTCCACGGGAGCCACAGCCGGTTTTGACGTAAATTTCGTGCGGCAGGAGCCGCAGCTTGGCACCGGCCACGCAGTGCAACAGGCCGTGCCTGCGCTGGCCGATGAAGGCATCGTGGTGGTGTTGTCGGGTGATGTGCCGCTGACACAGGCTGACACGCTGTTCCATCTGATCAAGGCCTGCGCAGGCCACAACCTCGCACTGCTGACACTGGAAATGCCGGACCCGTCTGGCTATGGGCGCATCGTGCGATCACCGGATGACGTGGTTCATGCCATCGTCGAGCATAAGGATGCGACCGACGCACAGCGCCGAATCACCGAGATCTACAGCGGCATCATGGCCGTGCCCGCCGCCCAGCTCAAGCGCTGGCTGGCGCGGCTGGACAACAAGAACACCCAGGGCGAGTACTACCTGACCGACATCGTGAAGTTCGCCGTGGAGGATGGCGTGGCGGTGGTCGCGCACAAGATTACGGACGCGGTGCAGGTCGCGGGCGTCAACAGCCCGGTGCAACTGGCGCAACTGGAGCGCGCCTACCAACTGCAGCAGGCGTACCGTTTGATGGAAGAAGGCGTGCGACTGGCCGACCCTGCACGCATCGATGTGCGCGGCGATTTGCTCTGCGCGCACGACGTGTCCATCGACGTGAACTGCGTATTTGAAGGCCAGGTCAGCCTGGGCGAAGGCGTATCCATCGGCGCGAACTGCGTCATTGCGAACGCGGTGATCGACGCGGGTGCGGTGATCCATCCGTTCACCCATATCGATGGCGAAAAATTGGGTGTGACCGTAGGCGCAGGCTCGCTGGTGGGTCCTTTCGCCCGTCTGCGTCCCGGCGCGCGCTTGGGCGAAGACGTGCACATCGGCAACTTCGTGGAGGTGAAAAATTCCACGCTGGCCAGGGGCGCCAAGGCCAACCACTTGGCGTATCTGGGCGACGCCACGGTAGGCGAGCGTGTCAACTACGGTGCTGGCAGCATCACCGCCAATTACGACGGTGCCAACAAGCACCGCACCGTGATCGAGGCGGATGTGCATGTGGGCAGCAACTGTGTGCTGGTGGCGCCGGTCACATTGGGCGCGGGCGGCACGATTGGCGGCGGCTCCACCATCACCAAGAGCACCGAGCCAGGCGCGTTGAGCGTGGCGCGCGGCAAGCAGGTGAGCATTGCCAACTGGGCACGGCCCAGGAAGCAACCGAAGGCTTGAAGATGGCGCAGACAGGCATGGACAGCGACGCACGGGTTGTCCAACTGGAAGCGGAGCTGGCCGCGTTGCGGCGCGAGATGCAGGATTTCACCTATGTAGTCGGGCACGATTTGCGCGCACCGCTACGGCACATCGTGTCGTTCGCGCAGTTGGTACAGGAGGACGCCGGGCCGAAACTGAGCAGCGAAATTCAGGGTTTTTTGGGCACCATCACCGACTCTGCGCAGCACCTGACACAGATGCTGGACGCGCTGCTGGAGTTGGCGCGGGTGGGCACGGTGCCGCTGCAACTGATGCAGGTGCCGTTGCAGGCGCTAGTGACGGAATTGTCCAGCGCGCTGATCGGAGCCCATCCTTCGCGCAACATGGAATGGAGAATTTCGGCGGACTTGCCCGAAGTCCACGCAGACCCCCGGTTACTGCGACAGGCGCTACAGCAGATTCTGGACAACGCCGTCAAATTCACGGCGGGAAGGGATGGCGCGACTATCCAGGTATCGGCCACACAGAATGGAAACGGTGTGACGCTCGAAGTGAGAGACAACGGGGCTGGATTCAACCTGGGCAGCCAGTCCAAACTGTTTCAACCCTTTTGCCGTTTGCACAGCGCCAAGGAATTTTTGGGGCTTGGCATGGGGCTGGCGTTGGCACACAAGTGCTTGGATCGCATGGGCGGCACTCTGTCGGTGGAAGCGGCGGTGGGCCAAGGGTGTGTCGTTCGAATGGGGCTGCGTGCAGCGAATACCGATGAAGAAAATTGAACAGCCGGAACCAGCCAAGGAAATTCAGCCGCGCTTTGGGCGTTTGATGCTGGCCTGCGGGATAGCCGTCATTTTTTGCGGCTGGCTGGTGTGGTTTGCGACAACCTACTTGTCGGATTGCTGCGGCCCGTGACGACAACAAGAGCATGGCTTGCCTGTGGTGCTTGGTGCTTGGCGTTGCTGGTCGGTGCTGTGGGTGCGGCCGCGCAAGACAAACCGGTTGAAGTCCATGATCGCCTGGCCGACACTGGTGTAACAGCGCGTAATTTGGCTTTGACCCTGGATGCCTGTTCGGGTAAGTTCGACGATGACCTGATTGAGTTTCTGATCCTGAACCGCATTCCGGCCACCCTCTTTGCCACCAAGAAGTGGCTGGACAAAAATCCGAAAGGCGTTGCCATCATCAAATCCCATCTGGATCTTTTTGATGTGGAAGACCATGGCGAAAACCATATCCCGGCCGTCATCGGAGCGGGTAAAACTGTGTACGGAATCCCGGGAGAGCCGGACGTGCTGCATCTGCGGCGCGAAGTGTCAGAAGGCGCCCGTGCCATCACCGAGCTGATCGGCGTGCCGCCGCACTGGTACCGGGGCGCGACTGCGGAATACGATGCGCAGGCGCTGACCGAAATCCGGCAGATGGGCTACAAAGTGGCCGGATTTTCAGTGAATGCAGATGCCGGCGCGACGCTGGGCCGACGGGCCATTGCGGAGCGGCTCAAGCATGTCAAGGCGGGTGACGTGATCATTGCGCACATGAACAAGCCAAGCTCCGATTCTGCGGAAGGTCTTGCGGTCGGTTTGAAGCTTCTCATGCAAAAGGGTTTTGTATTTGTGCGCCTCGATCAGGTGAATCTGGTCGAATTGCCGACCAAGCCCTGATACAGCGGCAGCTCCGCGCCAAACTTGCTGCGCTTCACGCTGAAGAAGGCCTTCACATTGCGCACATTCGCGTCCGTCGTGAACAGGCGCTGTGTCAGGGCCTGGTAGTCTGGCATGTGCGCTGCGTGCACCACCAGCACAAAGTCTGGCCCGGGCGATACGCGGTAACACTGTTGCACCGCCACTTCATCCGCAACCCGTTTTTCAAACCGGTCCAGTGCATCCGCGTCTTGTCTATCGAGCGTGATTTCGATGATCGCGGTCAGCCCGTGGCCTATCGTTTTGGCGAGGCGTTCGGGCTGCAGGATGGCGATTTGCTTTTCAATCAGACCCGCATCGCGCAGCCGCTTGATGCGGCGCAAGCAGGTGGGTGGCGAAGTGTTCACCCGCTGGGCCAGCTCCAGATTGCTGAGGCTGGCATCCCGCTGCAACTGGGCCAGCAGCTGCAGATCGACTGCATCAAGCGTTATTGGTTCCATAAATAGTAGTTTATTGAAATTAAATTCATTTATTTTTAATTATTGAAATTAAAATTCACAAATTACGAAATATCAAATAAATATTTTCCTGACTCGGTCCTACCATCGAGAGCATTGATGAACTGAGGAGACTTTATGTGTGGCATCGTTGGCGCAGTTTCTACGCGCGATATCGTTCCTGTGCTGGTTCTGGGGCTGGAGCGGCTGGAGTACCGGGGCTATGACTCCTGTGGTGTGGCTGTATACGCGCAAGACGGCACACCGGGCTTGCGCCGAGCCCGCAGCACCGCGCGGGTCGCGGAGTTGGCCCAGCAGGTGGCCAACGGGGCCGTGCAAGGCACGTTGGGCATTGCCCATACGCGCTGGGCGACCCACGGCGCGCCAGCCGTGCACAACGCCCACCCCCATTTCAGCCATGGCACTGGCACGGATGCTGCGCACAAAGCGGGTCGCGTGGCGGTGGTGCACAACGGCATCATCGAAAACCACGACGAATTGCGTGCCGCATTGCAAGCCAAAGGCTACGTCTTCGATAGCCAGACCGACACTGAAGTCATCGCGCACCTGATTGACAGCCTGTATGACGGCGATCTATTCGAGGCCGTGCAGGCTGCGGTTGGGCAATTGCATGGCGCTTACGCGATTGCAGTGTTCTGTAAGGACGAGCCACACCGTTTGGTGGGTGCGCGCGCTGGTTCACCGTTAATCCTGGGTGTTGGCAAAGATGGGCAAGAGCACTTTCTGGCCAGCGATGCGATGGCGTTGGCCGGCGTGACCGACCAAATCGTCTACCTGGAAGAAGGCGACTTGGTCGATCTGCAGCTCGGCAAATACTGGCTGCTGGACAAGGCGCACAAGGCAGTTGCACCTGCACAGCGCCCAGTCAAGACCGTGGTGGCGCACAGCGGTGCCGCCGAGCTGGGCCCCTACCGGCACTATATGCAAAAGGAAATTTTCGAGCAGCCGCGTGCGATTGCTGACACGCTGGAAGGCGTCGAGGGCGTCGTGCCAGAACTGTTCGATGCGCAGATGAACCACGCGCCGGGACAGAACGCCGCGCGCGTGTTTGCCAAAATTGATTCAGTGCTGATACTCGCCTGTGGCACCAGCTACTACAGCGGCTGCGCTGCCAAATACTGGCTGGAAAGCATTGCCAAGGTGCCCACGCAAGTGGAGGTAGCCAGCGAGTACC
>JAYWAV010000373.1:0-3397 GCA_043782015.1 Rhodoferax sp.
CCACCGCCGCAGGCACGGGAGCAACGGCAACAGCGGGCTGCTCGTCAGCCGCCCAGCAGCTTGCGCCAAGCAGGAAGAAGAAGCTGACTAGCAGACGGCGGCAGGTAGTTGGCATGGACTTGGTTCTTAGAAGTTGGCAGACAGGTAAAGCTGCAGCACGTTGGCCTGGTAGGTGTACAGCTCGCCGGTGCGGATGTCGGTGAAATCGCTGAACTGGAAGCGCGTGGTCTCCAGTGCGGCGTTGAGCTTGATGTCGAATTGGCCCGGTGCGCGATGTAGTGTGTACGCCACCTTCGCGGCCAGACCCACACTGTTGAAGGTGCTGAGTTGGCGGTTGCGCGAGATATAGGCGGTCTCGGTAGTCGCGTTGTCGCTGTAAAACAGCGCACTGTTCTGCGTGTAGTAGCGCAGCGACGCATCGGCCAGCCATTGGTCGCCAAAGTGGCGCGAATAGCCCGCCTCTGCGGTGTGGGCCTTCATGTCCCAGGTGTCCCAGTAGTAGCGGTAGTCCAGGTGCAGCGCATCGCGGGAGTTGAGATCACCGATCAGACGGAATTTCAGCGCACGCCCGGAGCGCGTGCGTGGGGTTTTCTCCGGCACCGCGGCGCCGAAGACACGCGCGATACGGTAGGGGCTGCCCAGAAACCCATCGTCAGAGAGCACCTCTGCATTGGCACTCATGATCCAGCGTGGCGACAGGGTCTGTGTCGCGCCCAGCCGGTATTGCCAATGCGTTGCGGTTTCTGCAAACTCCGGCGCTCCGGTCTTGCCGATCTGGTCATCGCCGCGGGTAAATCCGAGGCTGATCGATGTCATGCCGCCAAAGGTCTCCTGTGCGATGTCCATGCCGAAGCGGTTCGCCGTGTAGTCGCCCTCCCGGCTGGAGGATGTGGCCAGGGATACTTTGGAATCGCGGTAGACATAGTCGGCACCCAATCCGTATTCGGTGCGCTGCTCGCGGTACGGGCTGGCCGTGGTGACCACATCGATAGACGCATTGCTGACCGCATCCACGTAATAGCTGGCAGACAAAGAAACCCTGTCCGCCAGCCGCTTGCGCACTAGCAGTGCCGGTCCATTGGCAGATACACCGCCGCCGTTGTACGAGTGGAACAGCGCTTCGGCACTGTCCTCTGGCAAGTCGGCAGCGCGGGCACCGCCCATTGCCAGTACGCCGCCGAGCAGGGTTACCAGGTGCCGCAGCAGGTTCCAGCGGGTGGCCGAACTATTCGTGGAATCAGTTGCAGCCACAGCCACCCCCCTGAACGCCAGTGGCACCACGCGCACCCTCGCGTACATCGCGCACATGCTCGATATGCTTCTCGGCCAAAGCATCGCGCGAGAACTTCATGATTGGATCGGCCAGACGCTCACGCTCATAGGGCTTGACCCAAGGCTGCACGGAGCATCCAGTCAACATCAGAGCGCCAATACACCACACGATGTGCGTTGGAGTCGCCCTCATTTCAGCAACTCCCGTATCTGCTTTTCGTACTGGTCTTCAAAGCCTGCTTGGTAGCCCGCGTGCACGTAGCGAACTTTGCCGTCGCGGTCTATCAGCACCGAGCTGGGCATCGTACCCAGGTCGTACAGGCGGCTCACGGTCTTCTCGGTATCGAAAAGCACCGGGAAGGGCAGGGCCAGACGCTGTGCCATCTCGCTCGCACGCCGCGCGTCGTCGTCGACGTTGACGCCCAACAGCACAAAGCCCGCCGCACGGTATTTGTCATACAGACGGCTCAGGTGTGGCATTTCCTGGCGGCACGGACCGCACCAGGTGGCCCAGAAGTTAATCATTACCACTTTGCCGCGCTGTTCCTGCAGGCGCAGGTTGGGTCCGGCCAGTGTGCGCAGTGCAAAGTCTGGCGCAGCTGAGGCGGGCTTGTTATTGGCCTGGGCCTGCGGGCCAGTACAAGCCAAAGCCAGTGTGAGGGAAAGCGTGATGACGTGTCGCATACGTGGGGCCATCAGAAAGAAGCCGTAACGCCGACGGTCAGTTCCAGGTTCTGCGTGCTTTGGTTCTTGCCCAGCAAATCCAGCGAGAAAATGTGGTCGCGCGCATCGATCTGCAGTGCCCAGCGGTCACTCAGGTAGACCCGCATGCCGGAGCCAAAATTGAACGTGGCTTTGCGCTGGTCGTTAAACGAAGTGCTGCCCACGCCGCCAATGACATACAGCGAAAACGGCTTGGCGTACTTGCTGCCGATGAACACTTCGCCGGGCAGTATGTTGTAGCCCACCGAGAGGTTGTAGTAGCTTAGGGTCTCTGTCTCCGACGGGAACACACCGCCGGGCAGTACCTGGCGGAACGACGCATCGCTGACTTTGGTTTGAGCGACCACGCCTTCAACAAAAAAGTCTTCTGTCACGTGGTAGCCCAGGCGCAGACCGCCTACGGCACTCGCGCCAAAGTTTTGTGTCGAGTAAGTGCCGCCAAAGGTGCCTATCTCAAAATCGCTGGAAGGGAAGCGCGGCATCTTGATGTCACGCCGCGCTATTTCGGGGACAACCACCTGCTCCGAAGCTTGGGTGGGCTCGGCCGCCAATGCGCAAGAGCCCGTGCCAACGAGCAGGGCGCTGAAAATGAGAGAGCGAAGCGTGATCGGTGTGGGGTTCGGGTACATGGTCGTGCGTGGTTAGAAGAAGAAGGAAAGGCCTGCTGTCCAAGCGCGGTATTCGAGGCTGCGCTGGTCGCTGACAAATGCGGTGTAGACCGTGTAGTCGCTGCGCAGCACAAATCGGTCGCTCAGGTGGTAGCGCACGCCCAATGTGGCGTTGGCCAACTGCGCGTCGGTGCCGGTCGCGCCCACCAGGCTCTGGTTGGGGAAGTTGTTGAACTTGCCCAGACCCACGCCAAAGAAGGGCGAAATGCGTTGGTCTGACCACGGCTCTGAAACCACATTGACATGCCAGAAATCGGTACCGGAAAATATGCCTTGCACCTGGCCCAATGTGCCCTCGACGCTGAGCGTCTCCGACAGCCGGTAGCTGGTCCAGAACTTCAGCATGGGCTCGGATTTGAACTGCCCCCAGGCCGCACCGAGTTGCACGCGGCGGCTCAGGTAATCGTCCAGCAATACATCGCGGAAGGTCTTCACGTCGCCCGCCGCCGTCAGCGTGGTCTGCAGTTGCTGGCGCTGTACCCAGCCGATCTTGCCGCCTTCGGTGCGCACCTTGAACCAGTCGGTGTGGCGTAGTTCGATGGCGATCCATTCTGTGCGGGGCACGACATGGAACACCGGGAAACCACGGCCCGGCCCGGTGTGCAGTTCCACATACGGGTTGGTAATTTGCAGCCGCTCGCTCGTGTCCTGCGCGCTGGCGATGCCTGCAAAAAACAGACTGGCACAGACTACGAGGCTTCGTACTCGCCGACCGAAGAGATCCAAATTTACTG
>JAYWAV010000374.1:0-3395 GCA_043782015.1 Rhodoferax sp.
GCGGCATCGCCCGGAGGTACCGCATCACCGATCTGGATCGCGGACAGGTAGTCGCTGATCGCACCGTCGTACTGGCTGATGCGGTTGAACGCGGCAATCGACAAGGCCAACTTGGTCTTGTCGCTCACCTTGCCTGCGGCCTTCAACTCGGCAATCACTGTCGCGTATTGCGACGCGTCGGTCAGTACCGCCACGTCTTTCCAGTTCTTCGCCGCGCTGCGCACCATCGCCGGGCCGCCGATGTCAATGTTCTCGATCGCGTCTTCCAGCGTGCAGCCCGCCTTGGCGACGGTGGACTCAAACGGGTACAAGTTCACCACCAGCACGTCGATGGTGTCGATTTGGTGCTCGGCCAACGCGGCCATGTGCGCGGGCACGTCGCGGCGCGCCAGCAGGCCGCCGTGCACGCGCGGGTGCAGCGTCTTGACGCGGCCGTCGAGCATTTCGGGGAAGCCGGTCATCTCGGCCACTTCGGTGACGGGCAATCCCTTGTCAGCCAACAGTTTGGCAGTACCACCGGTGGAAAGCAGCTTGATGCCTTGCGCGTGCAGGGCCTGCGCGAGTTCGACGATACCGGTTTTGTCCGAAACAGAAATAAGTGCGGTTAGGGGGGTAGTCATAGATTCAATCAGTTGGGGACAGAGCTAAAGGTCTGTCCCGCAAGGTCTCACAATAGTTTGTGTTCGAGAAGCTTTTTGCGCAGCGTGTTGCGGTTCAGGCCGAGCCACTGGGCGGCGCGGGACTGGTTCTGGTCAGCCTGCGCCATCACCACTTCCAGCAGAGGCTTTTCCATCGCATTGACCAGCATGTCGTACAGACCGTCAGGTTCAATGCCGCGCAGATCCTTGAAATAGCCTTCGAGGCTGGCGCGTACGCACTCTTCAATGTGCTTTTTGCTCATGCTGCCAGTTCCATCATGTCAGTACCCCTTGTGTTGGCCGCCATCGCCCCGGAGGGGATACGGTCCATGTTGTGATTAATCGAATCGAAAAAAGCGTTCACGGCATCGATTTGTGCAGCCGGCTCTTCCAGCAGATTCATCGCTGTGCGAAAGTCTTCGCCGCCGGGCAGATCGCGTACGTACCAGCCAATGTGCTTGCGCGCCGAGCGCACACCGATGAACTCGCCATACAGGCTGTAGTGGTCGTGCAAATGCGCGACCAGCAGCCCTCGTATCTCGCTGACCAGAGGGGGCGCCAGATGTCTTCCGGTTTCAAGAAAATGCGCAATCTCGCGGAAGATCCAGGGGCGGCCTTGCGCCGCACGGCCGACCATGATCGCGTCGGCACCGGTCGCCCGCAAAACCTCCAGCGCCTTTTCGGGCGACGTGATGTCACCGTTGGCCACCACCGGAATCTTCAACGCGGCCTTGACGGCGGTAATCGTGTCGTACTCCGCCGCGCCCTTGTAGCCCTGCTCGCGCGTGCGGCCATGCACCGTCACCATTTGCACGCCAGCACTCTCGGCAGCCCGGGCCAACACCACCACATTCTTGTGGTCCTGACTCCAACCAGTGCGCATCTTCAGCGTGACCGGCACATTGCGCGGGGCACAGGCGTCCACGACCGCCTGCACGATTTCGATAGCCAGCTTCTCGTCCTGCATCAGCGCGGAGCCCGCCCATTTGTTGCAAACTTTCTTGGCCGGGCAGCCCATATTGATGTCAATGATCTGCGCGCCGCGGTCGATGTTGTACAGCGCGGCTTCGGCCATCATGGCCGCTTCGGTACCGGCAATCTGCACGGCAATCGGTCCGGGCTCACCTTCGTGGTTGGCGCGGCGCGAGGTCTTCAGTGTGTTCCACAAGTCCTTGCGCGAGGTCACCATTTCGCTCACCGCATAGCCCGCGCCCAGGCGCTTGCACAGCTGCCGGAACGGGCGGTCTGTCACCCCTGCCATAGGGGCGACAAACAGGTGATTCGCCAAAGCGAACTGGCCGATTTGCATGGGTGGGGCTGAAAGGTGGCGGACTGATTTCTGGGCACGGCGGACGCCGAGCGAGGAGTGATTCTAGCTGCCTGTTATTTCAGCAATTGAAACCAAGACGACAGACGGTTATCAGGAAAACCCTAGGTCGGGGCACTACACTGCGTCCATGGAAGCCTGGATGACCCAACTGCTGGCATTGCTGGCCCTGCCGCAATACAGCTTGGGCACGGTGTTTGTGGTGTCTTTCATCTCTGCCACCTTGCTGCCGCTGGGCTCGGAGCCGGTGGTGTACGGGCTGGTTACGCTCAACCCGGAATTGCTATGGCAAGTGATTGCGGTTGCCACCGTGGGCAACACACTGGGCGGCGCGCTGGATTGGTGGATGGGGTATGGCGCCCACCAAGTCGCTGACAAATACGGAACCTCGCGACACCATGTGCGTGCGCTGGACTGGCTCAAACGCCTGGGCCCAAAAGCCTGCTTGCTGGCCTGGCTGCCGCTGGTGGGCGATCCGCTGTGCGCGGTAGCCGGTTGGCTCAAGCTGCCGTTTTGGCCCTGCCTGCTGTACATGGCAATTGGCAAATGCGCCCGCTACGTGGTGTTGACCACCGCGCTGACGAGCATGTTTTCTGGCTAGATGATCTGCTCGAACGGATAGCGCACGCCCAACTGGGTGCGTATCGCGTCCATCCACTCCAGCGTAGTCAGCGTCTCGCTGTGCGGCATGCGCGGACTTTCATGCAGGCCCGCGCGTATGCAGCGCATGGCTTCCGCGATTTCGTATTCAAAACCGTTGATGCCAAACGGTGTAGCAACGCGCTGCTGTGCCTCACCATGGCGCTGCAGCATTACTTCCTCTGCCTGGTGAAAGTCGCGCGGCACCAGGATATGGCCCTTCTCGCCCAGGATCTGCATGCTGTTGCTCGAACTCGTATCAACGGCGCAAACCCATTGGCACGCCACACCATCCGCAAACGTCCATGACGCGCTGACGCGTTGGTCTACACCAGTCGGTGCCAGCACGCCGTGGACATCAGAATGCAGCAACGGTGGGCATTCGCCCAATACAGTCTGCAATACCCAGCGCGAAAGACTGATGTTGTAGATGCCGATATCCAGCAACGCGCCCCCGGCCAGCTCGGGCGCAAACAGGCGGCTATTCGCATCAAAAATGGCTGGAAAGCAAAATGTGGAATGGATCGCCCGTACCCGTCCGATGGCACCCGACTGCAGCCATTGGCCGATCTGCCCAAACCCTGGCAAGAAGCGCGACCACAAGGCTTCCATCAAAAAGACCCCCGAAGCACGCGACTGCGCTACCAGTGGCTGGGCAATGGCAACGCTGGGAACCAAGGGCTTTTCACACAGCACCGGCTTGCCCGCAGCCAGACACTGCGCAATGGCCGACGCATGTTGCGCATGCGGTGTGGCGATGTAGACACCGTCGACACGTGGATCGGCAAGCG
>JAYWAV010000375.1:0-3392 GCA_043782015.1 Rhodoferax sp.
TCGTCGTTGGGGTTGCTGAAGCCCCGGGTGCGCACGGCCGACGCTGCGGCCACCAGGCCGCCCGAGTGGCAGGCGTCGTACATCACAAACAGCTTGTCGGTCTGGTTGGTGATGGTCTTGAGCATGTCGGCCACCTCATGGTTGGTCAGGGTGCCGCTCAGGCCGCCGTCATAGGCCAGCAGGGCTTCGACGCAGCCACCCGCAGCCGGGTCGTTGAAGCGCGTACCGTGGCCGGAATAGTGGATGAAGACGCGGTCGCCGTCCTCCACCTTGTCGGTCAGCTCTTTCAGGGCCTGGCGGATGTTGGCGCCGGTGGCGTCCTCGTCCTGCAAATACTTGATGTTGCTGATCGGCACCTGCATGGCCTGCGCCATTTGGGTGGCCGACTGTTTGTCAATGCGCGCGCCGGGCAGCGGCGGCGTGGCCGGGTCAGCATAACGGCTGATGCCGATGATCAGGGCATGCCGGTTCACCCGCGGGCTCATGCCACGCACGCCCAGAGTCAGCGCTGTGTTGTTGCCCGACTCGCGCCCGCTTTGCAGGGTGGACGCCGCCGATGCCCCGGCCTGCCAGTTGACCGCGCTGGCGCGCACCCAGCCGGCGGCCTTTGCCCCATTGGGGCCGTTCGCCGCACTGGCGGTTGCGCTTTCCACCAGCGCCCAGCCGCCCTCAACACTGACCAGGCGCAAACTCGCGCCCGCCGCCACGGTTTGCAGCACCGGGGCCGAGCCCAGTTTGTCGCTGCGCAGCTCGGTGGCGCGCAGCGCAGTCAGGTTTTGCCCTGGCGCCGCATTGGCCGGGGCCTGAGCCCAGGTGCCGTGATGCCAGGCCACTGCGGCCAGCGCCAGGACAGCGCCTGACAGAGATTTAAATTTCATCATTTGCCTTTCATGTTCATCGCCAGCGCGGGCCGGGCATGCCACCCGGCGCTTTCTCAAGGCGCGTCTTCATCCTTGCTTGTAACTGTTTTTTGCAGCATTTACCATGCCTTGAAAATGCTTTTTGCAAGAATTTCACGGTCTGGCTGGTTTTCCAGCAGCAGCGGCTCGCTGGAGCGACGCGCCAGCCGCTTCAAAATTGGCGCCAGTTGGGCCTGCGCCGCCAGCAAATCTGCCTGCGGCCCCACCACGGCGGCGAAGCGCGCCAGCTCGGGCCAGCGCAGGGTGGCGGGCCAGCTCACGCTGGCATCACAGGCGACCACGCGGCAGGTGGGGGCGTGGTGCTCCACGGCGTCGATCAGGCGGTCCAGCGGGCCTTCGAGCCAGGGCTGCTGGCGCTCCCAAGGCCAAATCGCCAGCCCCTGGGTCTTGGCCGGCCCCAAGCGCGGCGGCGGCGAGCACCAGTGGTTGCGCCTGAGCGTGCTCCAGCCGCGCAACACCGCCAGAAACACCAGAGCCAGGCCGGCGGCCAGGTGCAAATCCAGAAACACCGGCAACCCGTTCAGACTCAAATAACTGATGCCCAGCAGGGCGATGGGCAGGGCGAAAAGCGCAGGCGCCAGCGAGGCCGCGCTTTTGAACTGCACCCACAACGCCAACGCCACACACAGCGCAATCGCCAGTGCGGCCTGCAGCCAGCGCGGCAGCTCGGCCAGATGCCGCTGGTTGAGCCCGTTGTCCAGCGCCGTGGCCAGCGAATCGACACCGGCCTGCATGCTCGACAGCGGCGTGGGGTGGATGTCGTGCAGGCTGGGCGCGGTGGAGCCGATGATGACCAGCTTGCCCGCGAAAGCGGGCACGGCGGCCTTGGGTGGCTCCCCCTCGGCCTGTGCAAACACGTCGGCAAACGAGATGTGCGGGTAGGCGTTGGCGTGTTGGCGCCAGGCGATCAACTCGTCTTTTGGTTTTGAGGTGTCAAATGTGTCATTGGCGCTCGCCCAATGGCCTTTGTAGGCTATTGAATTGGTAGTTTGCAGGGCGCTCAGCGCGATCGATTGGATGGCTGTGCCGTCGGCCAGCGGCTCCAGGTAGCGGTAGCGCCGCAACACCCCATCGGCATCGACATAACCGTTGTTGAAGCCCAGGCGGCTGGCGGCCACGGCCGGCAGGGCGGGCGGAATCAGCGCGACGGTGGCACTGCCTTGCGGTGCCTTGACGCCGCCTGTGAGGATTGCTGGCAGAGTCGTCAACGGGTTCGCGGACGGGTTCAAGGCCGCGCCTTTTGCCGCAGTCTTTGCCGCCAGCCACAGGCCGGGCAAAGCAGCCTGCGTGAGCTGGCTCGCCTTGTCATTGGCCGCAGGCAACCGCACCACCGAAAAATGGCTGTGAGCGCTACGCTGCGCCGCTTGGTTGAAGGCCGCGTCGCCGCCGGGGCTCAGGCGGTCCGCGTCCGAGAACAACACATCCCAGACCACGGCCGCCGGTTGCTGCTTTTCAATGTGGTCCAGCACCGTGGCCAAGGTGTCGCGCGGCCAGGGCCAACGGCCGAATTCGCGGCCCATGCGTGCCAGCGAGGCTTCGTCGATGTCGATGATCACGATGCGCGGATCGGGCGCGGCCGCGTACACCCGCGCGCGCACCATGGCGTCAAAACTCGAATTGCCCAAACCGCCCGACAGCTTGAACACCATCACGTCGAGCAGCACCCACAGCGAGAAGACCACCACCAGGCCCCAGGTGACGCGCCGGGCGGGCAGGGCGCCGATGCGGGCGGTGATGATCGCGCTGGACGCATTCAGCCAGCGGCTGATTTTGCGGCTCATGGCGCAGGCGAAATCAAAGCCGCCAGCCGGACTCAATCCAGATTCACAATGCGAACGCGCCGGTTCTCGGGCGCGAACGGGTCGCCGTCATTGGCCAGCTCGCTTGATCCTTTGCCTGACGCCACCAGGCGTGTTTCGCCCACGCCTTGCAGGCGCAGGAATTCGCGCACGGCCTGGGCGCGTGATTCACTGAGCTTCTGGTTGTAAGCGGCATTGCCCTTGGCGTCGGTGTGGCCCTCGACGGCGAATTTTGAACCCGCCAGCTCCGGCGATTGCAGGGCCTGCGACAGGTTGGACAGGGCCAACTGGCTCTCGGGGCGCACGCGGGCTGAATTGAAGTCGAACTGGATCAGCAGCGACAAGGAGGGGCGGGCCGCCGCCGCCGCCGGTGCGCCAGCCGACGGCGCGGCGTTAGCCAGGGGCGCTGACGCCGCGCTGCCATCCGCTGATTTGCCGGGCACCTCTTCCACCGAGAGATTGCGCAGCCCACGCGTGCGCGGCGCCTTGAGCTGCTCGATCATTTGCTGGGTGCTGGGGGCCTGGGTTTGCGCCCAGAGCGGTGCCGGCGCGCCGACGCAGGCCAGGCCCAGCATCAGGACGCAAAGGCCTGGCACGGGCTTGAGCAACGACCGTGCAAGCACTGACAAAAGGGGCTGTAAATACGTCAAGGCAGGTCACTCCCATAAAAGTC
>JAYWAV010000376.1:0-3387 GCA_043782015.1 Rhodoferax sp.
CAGCGCCCATAGTACGTGCGCAAGCAGCTACTATTTCTATAGCGCCTTCACTTTACTGAAGAAGCTCAGGAGCGCCCACTGGGCAGATGGGCCCGGCCCGTTTCCGGTCAGGGCCGTGTTGTCATTGGGAGCCTATACCCATCACCTAGTTGCGTAGCATGCCTCTTCGTGTTTGGCACCTGAACGAAGCTGACCCGCAATGCGGGTTTGGCTTGAGTGAATGGCTAGGCCCTACCACCTTGTTGTTCGAGCGGCCAAACCTCGACAACGCCGTAGGCGATGGCACATGGAGTTTGCGACACCATCGCTATGGCCTCAGCCATAGTGGGCGCGTCGATCACAGTAAATCCAGTGACGGGGAGTTGTGTGACCATGTAAGGGCCGTCCTCTGTCTGGACTTCTTTAGCCTCGTGATTGCGGACGTGCACGGGAAGGCCGGCAATCCCCATGAAGGCCCCGCTTTTTTTCAGTACTTCGTCATGTGCACGAGCGGAATCGCGAGCGGCCCGGGCTGTGCAGTCGTAACCTTCGCGGCCCCCGTAACCTATCGCAATGAACTTTGGCATTTAGGATCTCCTGCAAGAAAATCAAAACGGAACTTACGACCAGAAAGACGGCTTTCAGACACGCAGGCGCTCAGATCTAGACCAGCAATCGATTCCAGGAGCCATAGCGTTCAACGATTGGTCCGCGGCGAATGCTGAGAAGCACGAGCGCGAGCCCCAGGCCCATGGTGATGGCGGCTGTCGTTGTGCTGCCATCAATAAAAAACGGCACCAGCATCAGGCCAACGCCCAGAACCGCATTCAGCGCCCGTACGGGGCGGGCCACATCGGCCGCCGCGATGGCGCTGACGGTCAACACCAGGCAGCCGATGATGTGGTGAGCGTCGGCCATGGCGCCATCGACACCCAGCGTTACACGAGTGAACAACAGCGACAGGCCAATGGCTCCCGCCAAAGCCAGATTCCAGGGCAGGCTGACGCCGCCGCCGAGCATGTTCCTCAGGACAACGCCCAGCGGGCGGTCGAACTCGTCGCTGCCTTGCGTGTCATCGACCAGCACGGTGTTTACCTTGGCAGGCGTGGGGCTGTCATCGGTATCACCCACGAACAACACGCGCAACCAAGACTTGCCTGCCAAGCTGCGGCGGCGCAGGAACTGGCAGGTGGCCAGAATTTCGTCCAGCGAATAGGGAATCTGAATCAACACGGCCGCGCCGCCCACCAGTGCCAGCGTGCTCCAGGTGCCCAGCACGACAGGCTGAATGACGATGAACAGAATGGTCGTCATGCCCAGCGGCACGATCATCAAACCGAACAGCAGCACCAGCCAAGGGGCAGTGCGCCAGCGCTGTCGCGAGCCGACCAGGCCGGTCAATATCTCCAGCAGGTAAGTGAAGCCGCCCAGCGCGGCGTCCGACACCGGCAGCGCGGTCGATATCCAGGAGGTGACGATTTCTTCGGTGCCGTTGCGTGGGTCGGTGGGTGAGCCAGCGAAGAAGGGGTCCCACAAGCTGGAGATGTGCCCCAGTTGGTAGCCGGCGAGGTAGCGCGAGACATACAGGCCCAGCAGCGCCAGCACGATGATGGGCACGCGCTGGCCCCACTCCGACGGGTTGTAGCTCCAGCCCGGCGGGATGGTCGGTCCCGTCGTCGCCGCGATGGCCGACGATCCGGACTCGGGTTTGCTGCACACGGCCAAGCCGAAGATCAGCGCGCCGACGAGTGTGTCCGAGAGGTAGGCCGCGCCATTCGCGGTGGACCACAAGAAAGGGAGTGCCATTACAACTGCACCAATGCCCGCACTGAACCAGCGCGCCCACACCGCGCGCCAGGACAGCGCCAGGCTCGCAGCCACCATCAGCAGCAAGCCCATCGCCATTTCGCTGATACAAAGGCCGGTTTCTTCAATGCCAATCAGCAGCGGTTGCGTCAACAGCCAACTGCCCAATCCGATATTGACAAAATGCGCCCAGCGCCATTCGCCATGCTCGGCCTGGCGCTGCGCCTCATGGCGCGTGCGCATCACGTCGGGGTTGTCATCGCCAACGGGTGCGACGGGCAGTACAGGCTTGGCTTGTGCCTCAGAGGGTTTGGTCGTCTCGACGGGGGAGTTGCTTGCGATCCATCCCGGCGCGACAACACCATTCGCGGCATACCAGGCGGCTGGGTCGGCCTTCAGGTCTTGCACCATAAGTGGCAGCTCGTCCGCCAGGTTGTGCTGCGGCTCCCAGTCCAGCAATGTGGCGGCACGCCGGATGTCGAGCGCGTAGTGGTCGTCGGCCATGGCCACCATAAAGGGGCGTATGAAAGGGGGCTTGCCGCCGTCGATGGCGTCGGGCACCAAAGGCTCTAGTTGCCCCTGCACCCAAGCGCCCGCTGCGGCCAGCGGCTTGGGCACTTGCAGCGTGGGCCATTCGTCTGCACCGTGCATGAGTTGACCCAGGCTGTCCTGCAGCGCGCCGTAGCCGATCGCCTCGGCTTCTCCGATCAGGATTTCAGTTCCGGTTGGCAGCAGTCCGCGCCGGTCTACGGTGCGTTTGAGCGCGTCCAGCATGTCGTCTCGGTGCAGCGCCGATTGGCCGACCAGCGTACTGCCGGAATACAGGTGGCTTTGCAGATCGCGCTCGTAGATGCGGGCCATCTGCTGCGCCATCGTGGGCACCATGGTGTGCGTGTCATAGACGCCCGCCAGGCGCAGGATGACCGTGGCAATGTGCCCACGCTCGGAGCGCACCACCGCCTCGGCGGCCGCCTTGGATTTGGGGTAAGCCCAGGCTGGAGCGATGGGCCGGTCTTCGTTGATGGTTTCGCCAGGTTTGCACGGTGCGTGCACGAGCATCGTGCTGGGGTACAGAAACTGGGCCACCTCAAAGCCCTGCAGGGCCTGCAACAGGCGCCGCGTTCCATCCACGTTGACCGTTTGGTAAAGCGGGTTGTCCTCGCCAGTGAAATCGAAATAGGCCGCCAGATGCACCACGCTGGCGATACGCGGACCGTAGGCCGCGCGAAAGGTCTGCAGTGCCGACACCACCGAGTCGTCGGCGCTAAGGTCAACCGCCAACACGGGGAAATCGTCGCCTCCCGCGGATGCTTCTTTGGCCTCGCGGTCAAGGCCGACGATTTGGTAGCGGTCCATCAAGGCCTTGGCTACCGAGCGGCCCAGGTTGCCGCTGGCCCCAGTGATCAGGACGATGGGCCTGGCGCGCGCGTCGCTCATGGCTGCGTACTCATTGGTAGCCAATGCCCATCACGTAGTTGCGCAGCAGCGCTTCCTCGTGGTTGCCAGCCGCCAGCAGCACACGAAGCCCATCACGGGCGTTCAGCACACCCAAAGGCATGTTGCCAGCGCCGACCAACGGCACGTGGATAAGACCGCGCAGGT
>JAYWAV010000377.1:0-9354 GCA_043782015.1 Rhodoferax sp.
TCAGACCCTCAAGGAATTTTCCGTGTTGATATCTCGCCTGCGCTACTTTTGCATTGCCGTACTGTGCGGCCTTGGAGCGGCATTGGTAGCCCACAGCGAGACGCTGGTCGTATACGGTGACGATACCTACCAACCGGTGATCTCCCGCCTGAATGGAGCGCCCGTGGGCGTACTGGTAGATATTTTGCGAAAGGTCAGCGAGCGTAGCGGTGATACCTACGACATTCAGCTCTTCCCCTGGAAGCGGGCCTATGAGTTGGCCAGCATGGGCAAGGGTGCCCTGATCGGTGTTTCCAAAACAACCGAGCGTCAGGAGGTTTTTGACTTCTCTGACCCGATCTATAGCGACGATATCCAGATCGTTGTACTCAAAGGCCGGGAGTTTCCTTTTGCGCAGTTGAGCGACTTGCAAGGCAAAACCATGGGCGGCGTGTTGGGCGCAAGCTATGGTGAAGTAGTCGATAAAGCCATTCAGGAAGGACTCTTTAAGATGGACCGGGATATCGGCCAGTCCGGCCGCCTGAACAAGTTGCTGGCGCACCGCATGGACGGTGCATTGATCGGCAATGGGCGCGCAGGTTTCGAAGCGGTGCTGGCTAGTGATCCTCTGCTGATGGCGCAGCGCCACCAGTTTGTCGTGCTGACAACACCTTTAACCAGGGACACGCTGTACCTGGCTGCCGCAAAAAGCATGAAGAATAAGGCCGCTATCGAGCGCTTCAACAAAGCCCTGAGGGAGCTGCAGAAGAACGGCATCCTCAAACGTATCGCAAACGGTACGAACAACCGAAAGTAAACAACAATGTCACGTCAAAGCCCATGGGCCACCAAAGTGGCCGCCATCATTCAGGGTGGCAATAGCCAAGCAGCGCTGGCGCAAATCCGCGTAGCGCCCACGGTGCGGGATGTACAGCAGTTGCGTGCCCTGCTCACTACCGCGGACCTGCTGGGGCGCCATCCGCAGATCGACAGTGCAACACAGGACCAGATTGCCGCGCTGTCGGCACCACGGCTGCACCGCTCTCCTTAATACGACACCACACCACGCAAAAGGGCCTCGGATGAGGCCCTTTTTTCTGACAACGAACTTTGCTTATTGCGCAGTCTTCTTGTGCTTCACCATATGGTGCTTTTTAGCGGCCTTTTTGCTGGACACTTTCTTATGCGCGGTCTTCTTGGTACTGGTGCCTGCGCGCTTGGTCTTGCTGACATTGGCGGCTTGGGTGTGCACCATGGAGGGAGCAGGGGCGGCCGCGGGCATGGCAGACACTGCAGGTGCCGCCATGGGTGCGGGCGCTGGCGCTGCAGTGACCGGACGGGTCGGCTGCGCGAAGACAGGGGCTCCGAGGGCGCACAAGGCAACCGCAGCGAGCAGGAATTTCATCGTCATTGTTCTCTCCTTTGATAAAAATTATTTGCCTACAGGTCCGCAAACGGCGTTTTGCCCCATTTGCATCAGGAACTCGCGCGCCTTGTTCACCTCGGCGGCGGTCGCTACAGCGGCAATATTGGAAGACACGCTCTCGATATATTTGGCGGTCGCTTCGGTCGAAGACCTGAACGAAACACAGCGCGCTGTCAGGTGTTTTTTGACGATTGCCATATCACTGGCATCACGCACTTCGGTCGTTAGCACCCCCAGATCGAGCACGCCTTCGGCGCTTGCGTTGATAACGCTGAGCTGGTTGACCACCAGTTTGAGCATGTCCCGGTCGTTGGGCGATGCGGTGGAAATGCGTTTGCTCAGATCGGCCAGGCTGGCGGACAGGCCGCTGGCCTGTTTGTAAAACTCCGCATTGGATTTGGCCAGCGCGGCCTTGTTTTGCGCGGCTGCAGGCTGCAGCATCGACAGAGCGGCCAGTGCCACCGGAAAGAGGAAACGAATCGCACGCATAAAAGCCTTGAAAATTAAGAATGTGCCGAACTTTACACGGGTTCTTAGCTTAGGTAACGATGATTTCTACTACACAGAAACTGGCTGCGTAATCGGTCTCGTCAGTCACCGTAACCAGCGCCGACAGATGCCGCGCCTCAAACCATTCTTTAAGCACACCGTGCAGCACTACATAGGGCTTGCCGCTGCGCTCGTTGGCGATCTCGCACAGGCGCCAAGTCATCGGCATGCGCATGCCCATGCCGATGGCTTTGCTGAAGGCTTCCTTGGCGCTGAACCGGGTTGCCAGGTAGCGAATACCGCGCTCCGGCCAGCGTACGCTGCGTGCCTTCCAGGTTTTGAACTCACCCTCCGACAGCACTTTGGCAGCGAAGCGGTCCCCATGCTTGTCCAGACTCGCACGGATGCGGCGCACGTCACAGATGTCAGTGCCTATGCCGTAAATCATCGAAATGTCGCCCCCACGCTCCGCCGCTTACGCGGGTCGCTGCCCCCCGAGGGGTCATTAGCGGCTTGGGATGGCCGGGCGCCGTTCATGCCAGACACTCCAGATAGGCCTTGATAGTCGCGTCGTATCCCAGCTCAAGTGCGTCGGCAATCAACGCGTGGCCAATCGACACTTCCTGAAGCCCGGGAACCTGTTGCGCAAAAGCCGCCAGATTGTCACGATTCAAATCGTGGCCGGCGTTCAGACCTAGCCCCACCTTCAATGCAGCGCGGGCAGCCTCTGCAAAGCGCTCCAGTTGCTCGCCCTGCGCAGGCGTGCCCCAAGCGGCAGCATAGGGCTCGGTATATAGCTCCACGCGGTCTGCGCCTGCCTCTTTGGCAGCCAGCATCGCTTCGGGATCGGCATCCATAAACAGGCTCACGCGCAGACCCCAGGCTTTGGCGTGTGCAATCAACGGGCGCAGGCGGTTGGTGTCGGTGGGAAAATTCCAGCCATGGTCGCTGGTGAACTGGCCTTCGGAATCCGGCACAAAGGTCACCTGGTGCACCGGTAGCTTGCGGTCCAGCAGATCGCGGACCGTATCCATCACGTTGTGGAACGGGTTGCCTTCGATGTTGTATTCGCGGTCTGGCCAGGCCTTCAGCAGTTCACCCAGATCGTGTACATCGGTGGCACGGATATGGCGCGCGTCCGGGCGTGGATGTACCGTTATGCCGGCAGCACCGGCTTGCAAGCACAGCGCAGCAGCACGCGTGACGCTGGGAATGCCCAGGTGGCGCGTGTTACGTATCAAGGCAACTTTGTTGAGGTTGACGGAGAGATGGGCTTTCGTGTTCATAAGGCTTGAATGTCGATCATCATCTGCCGCGTGCGCAAGGTTTTGACACCGCAATGGTAGTGCAGCAGATGGCGCAGTTGGGGTTTTAGCTCGGACATCACCTCAGCGCAGGCGCGCAGGGTGGTTGTGAACGGTGCGCCGTCTTGCACAGCAGACTGCAACTGCACCCACTGGGCGCCCGTGAGAGTCGCACGGTCCTCGCTATGGGCCTGGCGCAGGCCGCCTTCGGGCACCAGTACATAGCGGGCATCTGCCTGCAACGCTGCCAGCGTCAGGGTCTGCCGGTCCAGCGCGGGCAACAGGCCAATCTCACGCAACAGCAGCAACTCATAGGTGCGCAGCGCGGCTTGCAGCACCTCGCCATGCGCGCTGGCAATTACCTGCACCACGCGATCGTAGACATCGAACAACGCTGCATGGGTATCGTCCCTTGCCAGAAGTGTCAGCAGCAGCTCATTGATGTAGTAGCCCGACAGCAGCGCGTCGCCCGTGGGCATGACATGGCCGCCCTGCCATTCAGCGCTTTTCAGGGTACGGATTTCAGCATCGCCACCAAACGCTACGTGCAGGGGCTGCAGCGGCAACAGGATGGGCCGGAAACTGGAGCTGGGCCGCTTGGCACCCTTGGCCACCAGCGCAATGCGCCCGTAGTGGCGGGTGAAGACTTCCAGAATCAGGCTAGACTCGCTCCAGTCGTAGCGGTGCAGCACATACGCGGGCTCATCGGAAATGCGTTTGGTCGCCACGTGAAAAGAGGTTACTCGTAACCGAATGACCGCACCCGCGCTTCGTCGTCCGCCCAGCCCGAGCGCACTTTCACCCACATCTCCAGGAAGACTTTCGCGTCGGCCAGCTTTTCCAGCTCGACACGGGTTTCCATGCCGATGCGCTTGATGCGCTCGCCCTTGTCACCGATGACCATGGCCTTGTGCGTGTCGCGTTCCACCACGATGGTCGCGGCAATCCGCAGCAGGCGCTTCTGGCCCTTTTTTTGCGGCGGCTCTTCCTCAAACTTGTCGATGATCACGGTGGAGGTGTAAGGCAACTCATCGCCAGTGAGGCGGAACAGCTTTTCGCGCACCAGCTCGCTGGCCAGAAACTTCTCGCTGCGGTCGGTCAGCTCGTCTTCGGCATACCACCAGGCCTGCTCGGGCAGGTACTTCTCGCAAATTGCGAGGAGGCGGGGAATATCTTTGGCGTTCTTCGCCGACATGGGGACAAACTCGGCAAACGTGTGTTTGTCGGTCATGGTTTGCAGCCAGGGTGCGATGTCACCACGGCGGTGGATGTTGTCGAGCTTGTTGGCAATCAGCAGCGTGGGAATGTCTTTGCCCAACAGCGCCAATACGCGTGCGTCAGCCGGTGTAAAGCTGCCAGCTTCCACCACAAACAAAATCAGATCCACATCCGCGACCGCACCCTGCACGGTTTTGTTCAGGGACTTGTTCAAGGCATTGGCATGCAGGGTCTGAAAACCCGGTGTATCCACAAATACAAACTGGGTGTTGCCCAGGGTGTGCATGCCGGTAATGCGGTGGCGCGTCGTTTGTGCCTTGCGTGAGGTGATGCTGATCTTTTGCCCCACCAGTGCATTCAGCAAGGTGGACTTGCCGACATTGGGCTTGCCGACAATCGCCACCAGACCGCAGCGTTGGTCTTCGGCCTTTGTGCCTGGCTGGGCCAGTTTGGGGGTGCTTTTGAGCAGGCCTTCGAGCATCGCGTCCAGGTTGTCCTGCACCTCGGGATCAGACGAATTTTTTACGCCTTTATTGCCTTTAGCTCCCTTGGAACCTGCGGAAGCAGCTATCTTTTTAGGAGCAGTAGTCATGGTTTTACCTTGGTTTTGAGGGTATGCAGCATGGCCGCCGCTGCGGCTTGTTCACCCGCCCGCCGGGAGCCGCCAATGCCGCGCTCCGCCAGCAACAGCTCGGGAATTTCGCATTCCACATCAAAGCTCTGTTTGTGGGCAGCACCGATGGTACCTACGACTTTATAGACGGGCAATTTCATCTTGCGACCCTGTAGCCACTCTTGTAGCTCCGTCTTGGGATCTTTGCCAATCGCATCCATCTGCGGGTTGATCTCTACCGAGTCAAACAGTCGATGTACCAGCGCCTGCGCGCTGGCAAAACCGGCATCCAGATAGACCGCGCCAATCACGGCTTCCAGCGTGTCGGCCAAAATGGAGGGACGCTTCTGGCCACCGGATCGCACCTCGCCCTCGCCCAGTTTGAGCACATCCGGCAGCCCCAGGCCCACGGCCAGTTGGTGCAAAGTGTCCTGCTTGACCAGATTGGCACGCACTCGCGACAGATCACCTTCGGGCAGGGTGCCAAGGCGAGAATAGAGCAGATCAGAGACAGCGAGGTTCAAAACCGAATCGCCCAGAAACTCCAGGCGTTCGTAGTGGTCTGCTGAAAAGCTGCGGTGGGTCAGCGCCCTGGCCAGCAGGGACGGGGTGGAGAATTGATGTTGCAAGCGCCGCTGCAACTCCACCAGTCCATCAGACACCTTATTTAGAACGACCAGCGTATTTAAGGGTTAGGAACGCTGGGCCAGCCAAGTGAATTTCCTTTTCATACGCAAAGCTGACCACCACTTTGTCGCCTTCCTTGGTCACGACCAGATCCTTGGCGGAAATGGACTTGATGTCATCAACGGCCGACGCCCTCTCAAATATGGTCTGCACCTCGGGGACGGTGCTGCCTTCCTTGGCGCGATTGACCGCCTTTTGCACGGCCATGAACTCCACTGCGGTAGGAAATACTTGTGCCGCGACTACGCCGGCCATGGCCAGCACAGCGCCTATGAAAAGCAGTCCGATAAACGAAATACCACGTTGTCTGGATCGAAGTTGCAATGTCATTTTTGTCCCCTACCAAGTTCACTGAATGGAATGCAGGCGTCAGTCGAAGTAACCGACCCGGCGAAGATTACCAAAGTTCATCCACACCAGAAATGCCTTGCCAACTATATTCTTCTCCGGCACGAATCCCCAATAGCGGGAATCCAGAGAATTATCGCGATTGTCGCCCATCATGAAGTAGTGACCCGCGGGGACCCTGCAGGTCACCCCTTCAACGGTATAGGTGCATCCTTCACGTCCATCGAATGCGCTGGCACCAGCCACAAAAGCGGGCGCGTCGTCGTTGTTCAACAGGCGGTGTTTCTTGCTCCCCAGCGCTTCTTCAAACTGCTTGAAGTAACGCATCGCGTCTTCGTCAAAAAACTCCGGCAACGTCTGGGTGTCTTGCACTTCGCCGTTGATGGTGAGCCGCTTGTTCAAGTACGCCACCGTATCACCCGGCACGCCGATCACGCGCTTGATGTAGTCCTGGCTGGGCTTGGGCGGATAGCGAAACACCATCACATCTCCACGCTGGGGCGGAGTTCCTTCGGTGATCTTGGTGTTCAGCACCGGCAGGCGCAAGCCATATGTGAATTTATTCACGAGGATCAGATCGCCAACCAGCAAGGTCGGGATCATCGAACCAGAGGGAATTTTGAATGGCTCAAACAAAAAAGCCCGCAGCAGAAATACGGTAATGATGACCGGGAAGAGTCCCGCAGTCCAATCCAGCCACCAGGGTTGCATCAACAGCGTCTCGCGCGCTTGCGCAATGTCGCCATCTACTTGGGTGATGCCTTTGCTATTCAGTCCTGCGCGGCGCTGAATATCATTGGCTTCCAGCGTAGCGGCAGCCTTTTGGCGCTGCGGCAAAAAGTAAAAGCGCTCGCCCAGCCAGTACAAGCCAGTGACGACGCTGGCCAAAAAAAGTACCAACGCGAAGTTACCTTCGACTGCGCCGAAATACCAGGAGGCCAAATACAAAACGAAAGCGGTCAATACCGCAGAGGTAAAGGCTTGCATCAGTCTTCCACCTGCAAAATTGCGAGGAAGGCCTCTTGTGGAACTTCCACAGAACCGATTTGCTTCATGCGTTTCTTGCCTGCTTTTTGTTTTTCGAGAAGTTTGCGTTTGCGCGAAATGTCACCGCCGTAGCACTTGGCGAGTACGTTTTTGCGCAGGGCTTTGATTGTCTCACGCGCAATGATGTTGGCGCCAATGGCGGCCTGGATGGCGACGTCATACATCTGGCGGGAAATGATCTCGCGCATCTTGGCCACCACTGCGCGGCCACGGTACTGGCTTTGGGCACGGTGCAACATGATGGATAAGGCATCAACCTTCTCGGCATTCAGCAAAATGTCGACTTTCACCACATCGGCCGCACGGTATTCCTTGAACTCGTAGTCCATGGACGCATAGCCCCGGCTGACGCTTTTGAGCTTGTCAAAGAAATCGAGCACGATTTCAGCCAACGGCATTTCATACGTCAACACCACCTGGCGGCCTTTGTAGGCCATATTCATCTGAACGCCGCGCTTCTGCACTGCCAGCGTCATCACTACGCCCACATACTCCTGCGGCATATACAGGTGCATGGTCACGATCGGCTCGCGGATCTCGGCGGTCTTGCCGATCTCCGGCATCTTGGATGGGTTTTCCACCATCACCACTTCGCCATCATTCTTCACCACCTGGTAGACCACGCTGGGCGCGGTGGTGATCAAGTCCTGATCGAACTCGCGCTCCAGACGCTCTTGGACGATCTCCATGTGCAGCAGACCCAGGAAACCGCAACGGAACCCAAAGCCCAACGCTTGGGACACTTCCGGCTCGTAGTGCAACGAGGCGTCATTGAGCTTGAGTTTTTCCAAGGCATCGCGCAGTGAGTCGTACTCGCTGGCTTCGGTCGGGTACAAACCGGCAAACACCTGTGGCTGAATTTCCTTGAAACCCGGCAAGGCTTCGGTCGCAGTAGCCGCAGCGCCACCGGTGCCCGGCTTAATCAGCGTCACGGTGTCGCCGACCTTGGCTGCTTGCAATTCCTTGATACCGGCAATGATGTAGCCCACCTCACCCGCTTCCAGAGACTGGCGCGGCTGGTTAGCCGGGGTGAACACACCCAGGTTGTCTGCGTTGTACATAGCACCTGACGCCATCATCTTGATGCGCTCGCCCTTGCCAAGGCGGCCATCGACCACGCGCACCAGCATCACGACACCGACATAAGCGTCAAACCAGCTGTCGATGATCATCGCGCGCAGCGGCGCATTCGGGTTGCCCTTGGGCGCAGGAATCTTGGCGACGATGGCTTCCAGGATCTCATCAATGCCAATGCCGGTTTTGGCGGAGCAGACGATGGCGTCTGTCGCGTCGATGCCAATCACGTCTTCAATTTCGCTGCGCGCGTTGTCAGGGTCAGCGTTCGGCAGATCAATTTTGTTCAGTACCGGCAGCACTTCCACATTGAGGTCCAGCGCGGTGTAGCAGTTCGCCACGGTCTGCGCTTCCACACCCTGCGATGCGTCGACCACAAGCAACGCGCCTTCGCACGCCGACAGCGAGCGGCTCACTTCATACGAGAAGTCCACATGCCCGGGTGTATCGATCAGATTGAGGTTGTAGACCTGTCCGTCTTTGGCCTTGTATTGCAGTGCAGCGGTCTGTGCCTTGATGGTTATCCCACGCTCTTTCTCGATATCCATGGAGTCGAGCACCTGCGCTTCCATATCGCGCGCTTCAAGACCACCGCAACGTTGAATCAGTCGGTCAGCGAGCGTGGATTTACCGTGATCGATGTGCGCAATGATGGAGAAATTTCTGATGTGATTCATCAACGACAAGCTTCAAGTGATTGAATTAAAACGGAGCGGGCAAGAAAAAAGGGCGCGTCGGTTGACGACGCGCCCTGAACCAACAATCTTTGGCAACTGCGAAGGTTGGAACTTCATTGTAGGCAAAAAGTCCGGGGTGCACAGCACCAAAAATCGCCTTTGAGGGTCGTTGCGACATGACAACAGTAAACTTATTCACAGCTTATTAACATTTTTGAGCTGAATGGCTCTGGACAACTTGTGGGTGATCTGTGGATCGACTGTGGGAGAGTCAATAACATCCCGAAACACGGGTATTTAGCATACCCATATACCCATAATGGACTGAGGAAAGCCATTATTCTAACCAAAATGCAAACATGCAACTAAAGTTAGTAGACGCAAACACCAAGTTACTAACCCAAGTGACAAAAAATATTTTTGTCACTTGGATGCAAAATGCCAGCCCAATAGCCCGCAAAAGTTGCGGGCTATGCCCGTCATTCCTTAGAG
>JAYWAV010000378.1:0-3382 GCA_043782015.1 Rhodoferax sp.
GGGCTGGGGTGGTAAGCCTATTTGCTGTCACACATCAAGGCCCCGCTCAGGGAGGAAAAGCGGGAGGTAGCAAGCTACCCGGGACTGAATTTACCAAAAAACGAAGATGCTGGCAAGCCGGGCACCAGATTCAGGCACAATTTTCACTATGACGCCCTATGCACCATTTCCGGCCGGTCGGCCCCGTCGCTTACGCCGCGACAGCTTTACACGCGACCTGGTACGTGAGAACACACTTACCGCGCACGACCTGATTTACCCCGTTTTTGTCGTAGAGGGTACACAGCAGCGGGTGCCAATTGCATCGATGCCTGGCGTCGAGCGCCTGAGCCTCGATTTGCTGTTGCCAGTCGCCGAGCAGTGCGTCAAGCTGGGCATTCCGGTGATGGCGCTGTTCCCGGTGATCGACCAATCGCTCAAAACGTACGACGGCAAGGAAGCGCTGAACCCCGATGGTCTGGTGCCGCGCGTGGTACGGGCATTGAAGAGAGAATTTCCCGATCTGGGGGTAATGACCGACGTCGCACTGGACCCATTTACCAGCCACGGCCAGGACGGTTTGCCCGATGACGACGGCTACATCCTGAACGACGAAACCCTTGAAGTACTGGTGCAGCAGGCGCTGACCCAGGCCCGCGCTGGCGTGGACATCGTGGCCCCCAGCGACATGATGGACGGTCGCATTGGCGCGATCCGCGCCGCGCTGGAAGCCGAAAAGCTGATCCACACCCGCATCATGGCTTACAGCGCCAAATACGCCTCCGCGTTTTACGGCCCGTTTCGCGACGCGGTCGGCTCGGCCAGCAACCTGGGCAAGAGCAACAAAAAGGTCTACCAGATGGACCCGGCGAACACCGACGAGGCGCTGCGCGAAGTGGCGATGGACATTGCCGAAGGCGCGGACATGGTGATGGTCAAACCCGGCATGCCGTATCTGGACGTGGTGCGCCGCGTCAAGGACGAATTCCGTATCCCCACCTTTGCCTACCAGGTGTCTGGGGAATACGCGATGCTCAAGGCCGCGGCGCAAAACGGCTGGCTGGACCACGATGCGGTGATGATGGAAAGCCTGGTGGCGTTCAAGCGCGCGGGCGCTGACGGCATACTCACCTACTTCGCCATCGACGCCGCCAGACTGCTACAAAAATAGTAGCTGCTTACGCATATTCCACGGGTGCTAGAGCCACTTTTTACCCTTAAAACTCCATGCGTATTTTCCAGATCAACGGCTTGGGCGTCTCCGAAAGCCAGGAGCTCAGCAGCCTGACGGCGGCTGGTCTGCCCGAACAGGGCTACGTCTGGATCGCATGCGCGCGCCGGGAGTTCGAAGTGATGCAGACGCAGGTGCAAGCCGCTTTGCAGCAGCTCTGCGGCTTCCAGCTGGTTGATCTGCACATTTCTGATCTGCTGAACAACCAGTTGCCCTCGCATTACGACTACACCTCGCAATACGACGTGTTGGTGTTTCGCCGACTGGCCGCGGGCCACTCGCAGACCGATCTGGAGCGCCCCGGCGAGCCGCTGCATTTGGCGCCCCAGCGCGGCGGTCCGCCGATCTTGCGGCGCATTGACACCAGCCCGGTTGGCTTCGCCGTGTTTGACCGCGTGCTGCTGACGGTGCACCCGACCGACTGCGCCGTGCGCGATGCCTATGCGGCCAAGCTACTGCAAGCCACCAGCGCCGAATCGCGAGCTGCGGGCGCCCGCCTGCCGACCAGCCCGGCAGACCTGATGTTGCGTGTGGTCAACCAGATGGTGGACGGCTTTCTGGAGCTGCGCCGTGAACTGACGCACCAGCTGGACCACTGGCAGTCGGAGCTGCTCAACCCCCGCACCCGCTTCACCAACTGGGGCTCGCTGCTGGATGCGCGCCTCTCCTTGCATTACCTCGACGAGGTCTGCGAAGACCAACGCGCTGCGCTTCAGGATTGGACCGAAGCACTGAAGACCTGGCCCGACCCGGACACGCCGTCTGGCCAACGCGAGCGCGACCTGTTGCAGGTGCGCAGCCGCGACGTGCTGGAGCACATCGAACGCGTAGTGCACCACGTGCGCCGCCTGGAGCAAAGCGTGGAGACTGCCGTGCAAATGCATTTCAGCGTGCAGGGCAGCCGCACCAACGAGATCATGCGCACGCTCACCGTGCTGACCGCGATCTTTCTGCCCCTGAATCTGATTGCTGGTATTTTCGGCATGAACTTCGAGTTCATCCCGCTGCTGCATGTGCATGATGGCTTCTGGTGGGCGATGGGCAGCATGGTCGCCATCGCGGCAGGACTGGCGATGGTGTTTTGGCGTAAGAGGTCTTTGGCGCGATCAGAGCGCTGATGATTAATTGCGGGCGTAGCCCAGCTGGAAGCCGCACACGCCTGGAATTTTGCCCAGCGTTGCTGCAAACTCCGACAACGGCCCGGTGGCATTGCGGCTCAGTGCAACGGCAATGAAATTCCAGTTGCGCGCGCTGTTTTCCATAGAGATGGTGATGGAGCTGCTGGCCAAGACATAGCCGTGCTTCAACGCAACGGACCGCAAATCGGTCTCGGAAGGTTCCACGCCATCGCCAAAGCTCAGCGTCACGGCCACCGCATGTCGTAAGGGCAGCTTGGCCTCCAGCTTGGACACCAGAATCATGCAGACCGCGCACAACAGCGCCAGCGACATCGCGGCAATGAAAAGGCCTACGCCAACCAAAATACCAATCACCGCGACGGTCCAAATGGACGCAGCCGTGGTCAGTCCACTGATGTTGAAGCCTTCTTTCATGATGACACCGGCGCAAAGGAAGCCGATACCGGTGAGCACGCCTTGCACGACGCGGGACAGGTCTGCGGTGGAGAAGGTCGTAGTGGCATTCCCGCCGTACCAGAAATGCGCATAGCCGCCGATGACGGTGACCGCGGCAGTCGCCATGCAGACCAGCCCGAATGTCCGCATGCCTGCGGCGCGACCATGGTAGGTGCGCTCGTACCCCACCAACAGACCTAAGATGAATGCGCCCAACAGGTGCAGCATCACCAGGATATTGGCCGCGATCATCGGGCCGGACCAATACGCGGCGAAGGTCTCAAGGGTCAGCATGTGGCGAAGATACTGCATATGCGCGAGCGGCGCTACTATTGCTAGCACCTAGGAAAAGACATGCAACCTATTGTTCTGATCACCGGCGCATCGCGCGGCATTGGCGCTGCTACTGCACTCTTGGCTGCTACGGCGGGCTACGCCGTGGCCGTGAACTACGCGCACAACTCACTGGCCGCCGACGAAGTCGTACGCCAGATCCGCGCGCTGGGCGGCAACGCGATCACCGTGCAGGCCGATGTGGCGCAGGAGAATCAGGTGTTGGCGATGTTCGCGAAGATTGATGCCAAGCTGGGGCGCATCA
>JAYWAV010000379.1:0-9302 GCA_043782015.1 Rhodoferax sp.
TGATGCAGGGAGGCCGCGTATGAGCGTCGCTGGCTGCTTTCAGGCTTTCTCCGTTCGCCCTGAGCTTTTCGAAGGGCTTCAGGGCTTCGACAGGCTCAGCCCGAACGGTATGGGCAACGCGGGAGGCCGGGTATGAGCCAGCAACCTTGCGCATTGATCATGGCTGGCGGTACTGGCGGCCATATCTTCCCGGGCCTCGCAGTCGCACAAGCATTGCGCGACAAGGGCTGGCGCGTGCATTGGCTGGGCGCGCCCGACAGCATGGAAAGCCGCCTCGTGCCCCAACGCGGTTTTACGCTGGAACTGGTGCAGTTTGGCGGTGTGCGCGGCAAGGGTGTCAAGACACTGGCACTTTTGCCCTTCAAGCTGTTGCGTGCTTTATGGCAGAGCCTGCAAGTGGTGCGCCGTGTGCGCCCGCACGTGTTGGTCGGGCTGGGTGGTTACATCACTTTCCCCGGCGGCATGATGGGTACGTTGCTCGGCAAACCCCTGGTGCTGCATGAGCAGAATTCCGTGGCGGGCATGAGCAACAAAGTGCTGGCCCACATCGCCGACCGCGTTTTCACCGCGTTCCCCAACGTGATGCCCAAGGCGCAATGGGTGGGCAATCCGCTGCGCTCCGAATTTCTGCAACATCCCGGGCCCACAGAGCGGTTTGCCGGACGCACCGGTCCCTTGAAGGTGCTGGTGGTCGGCGGCAGCCTGGGTGCACGTGCACTGAACACCGTAGTGCCACAAGCGCTGGCGTTGATTCCTGAAGACATGCGGCCCGTGGTGACGCATCAGAGCGGTGAGAAGCAGCTCGCTGAGCTACAGGCCAATTACGCTAAAGCTGGTGTGCAGGCGACATTGAGCGTCGCCGGGCCGTCCCAAGACGCGAAGGCCCCCTTGGGGGGCAGCGAACCACGCGCAGCGGGGAGCGTGGGGGTCACCATCACTCCGTTCATCACTGACACCGCGCAGGCGTTTGCAGATGCCGACCTCGTGATCTGTCGCGCCGGTGCCAGCACGGTGACCGAAATCGCTGCGATTGGCGCGGCAGCGGTGTTCGTACCGTTTCCATCGGCCGTGGACGACCACCAGACCCACAACGCGCGCTTCCTGGTCGATCAGGGCGGTGGCTGGCTGATGCCGCAGTCCGAACTGACGCCGGAAAAATTGGCTGATATGCTACAAAAATTGGAGCGGCGTACGCTTATCCAACGGGCGCTAGCGGCCAAAATGATGCAGAAATTGCACGCCACAGAGACAGTGGTTCAAGCGTGTGAGGAACTGGTCGCATGAAGCACGCCATCTCGCACATCCATTTTGTTGGCATCGGTGGTGCGGGCATGTCCGGCATTGCCGAAGTGCTGGCGAATATGGGCTACACCGTGTCGGGCTCGGACCTCAGCGACAGCGCTACCTTGCAACGGCTGGCCACCTTGGGCATCCAAACCTTCGTCGGCCACGCTGCCAGCAATGTGGACGGAGCTGAAGCAGTGGTGACATCCAGTGCCGTGCACGCCGACAATCCGGAAGTCGTGCAGGCCAGGCAGATGGCGATACCCGTTGTGCCACGCGCGCAGATGCTGGCTGAGCTGATGCGCATGAAGCAGGGCATTGCGATTGCCGGAACCCACGGCAAGACGACCACGACCAGTTTGGTCGCCAGCGTGCTGGCACAAGGCGGGCTGGACCCGACCTTTGTGATTGGCGGCCGACTGAACAGCGCGGGCGTCAATGCCCGGTTGGGTACCGGCGAGTACATCGTCGTCGAGGCCGATGAGTCGGATGCGTCGTTCCTGAACCTGTTGCCGGTGATGGCGGTGGTGACGAATATCGATGCCGACCATATGGAAACCTATGGCCATGACCTGGGGCGTCTGCATACCGCGTTTGTGGACTTCCTGCACCGTATGCCGTTCTATGGCATAGCGGTGGTGTGCACTGACGATGCGGGTGTGCGTGACATCGTGAGCCGCATCGATTGCCGTGTGCGCAGCTATGGCGTCAATGAGACGGCGCATTTTCGCGCCATGAATATTCACGCTGTCGGTGCGCAAATGCATTTCACAGTACAGCGTAAATTCCCAGCAGGCGCACCCGACCTCAACGTGGTGCTGAACCTGGCGGGCCACCACAACGTCTTGAATTCTTTGTCGGCAATTGCGATTGCCGCCGAGTTGCAGATTGGCGATTCCGCGCTGCTGAAGGCGCTGGCCGATTTCAGCGGAGTTGGCCGGCGCTTCCAGCGCTATGGCGATGCACTGCTGCCGACGGGGGGCACTGTTACGGTGATCGATGACTATGGCCATCACCCGGTGGAAATGGCGGTCACGCTGGCTGCCGCGCGCGGTGCATTCCCGGGCCGTCGGCTGGTGCTCGCCTTCCAACCGCACCGCTACACCCGCACGCGCGATTGCTTTGACGCCTTTGTTCAGGTGATGGGCAAGGCTGATGTGGTCGTGCTGACCGATGTGTATGCCGCAGGTGAAGTGCCGATTGCGGGCGCGGACAGCGCTGCACTGGCAGGCGCGATGTGCGCCGCCAGGCTGCCCGTGCCGGTACTGGTCGGTGCTGTTACCGAAATGCCCAAGGCGCTGCAAGACACCTGCCGCGACGGTGACGTGCTGCTGTGTATGGGTGCTGGATCGATTGGCACAGTCCCGGCGAAGTTGCTGGAATTGCTATCAAAAAAAGAGCGTGATGCGCACGCAGGACAAGCGCCATGAGCCAAAAAGATATGGAATTCGGACGGGTGGCGGTGCTCATGGGTGGCGCTTCGGCGGAGCGCGAAGTGTCGCTGATGTCGGGTGAAGGCGTGTTGAAGGCCCTGCGTTCGCAAGGTGTCGATGCGTACGCGTTTGACCCGCGTGACCGCGATCTGGGCGACCTGAAGCGCGAAGGTTTCGCGCGTTGCTTCATCGCGTTGCATGGTCGCTTTGGCGAAGATGGCACGGTGCAGGGCGCGCTGGAGTTGCTGGGCATCCCGTATACCGGCTCGGGCGTGATGGCCTCCGCGATTGCGATCGACAAGGTAACGACCAAACGCATCTGGCTGTCCGAAGACATCCCCACACCGCGCTACCAGTTGCTGCGCCGCGGCGCGTTTGACCGCAAGCAGGTCATTGAAGTACCCGACACACTGGGCCTGCCGGTGATCGTCAAACCGGCACGCGAAGGTTCGTCGATTGGCGTGACCAAGGTGATGGGCTACTCCGGCATGACTGCAGCCGTAGACGCCGCAGGCAAGCTCGATGCCGACATCCTGTGCGAACAGTGCATTGAAGGCGACGAGGTGACCTGCCCGGTATTGGGAATGGGCGACAGCGCCCGCGCTTTGCCGGTGATTCGCATCGTGGCGCCCGAAGGCAACTACGACTACCAAAACAAATACTTTACCGATGACACAAAGTACCTCGTGCCCTGCGGCTTACCGGCTGGTGAAGAGGAAGCGATTCAGGCGCTGGTGCTGAAGGCCTACCGCGTACTGGGTTGCCGTGGCTGGGGCCGCGTCGACGTGATGATTGACCGCGCCACACGCAAGCCCTACCTGCTGGAGATCAACACTTCGCCTGGCATGACGGGTCACTCGCTGGTGCCGATGTCGGCACGCGCGGCTGGCATCAGCTATGAAGAATTGTGTGTGCAATTGCTGCGCAGCGCCACTACGGATGTTGGGGATAACGCATGAACGCGCCAGTGCCATCACCTTTGGACGTGCGTCTGATGAACATGACGGCAGTGGTGCTATTTCTGGCGTTTATTGCACTCGCTTCGGGCAGCGTGGCCCGCTGGCTGGCACGCTCGCCGGTGTTTGATATTGCTGGTATCTCGGTATTGGGCAATACCAGCCACAACAACGCCGTTACATTCCGCGCCAACGTGGCGCCGCGGCTGCAAGGAACCTTCTTCACGGTAGATCTGGCGCGGGTACGTGCAGCGTTCGAATCGGTGCCCTGGGTGCGCCAGGCCATCGTACGCCGCGAATTCCCGAACCGGCTCAAGGTTGTTTTGCAAGAGCACATGGCAGTGGCCTATTGGGGGCCGGACAGCGAGCTGCGCCTGATCAACAGCCACGGCGAAGTCTTCGACGCCAACATTGGCGAGGTCGAGCAAGACATGTTGCCGCGCTTGAATGGCCCGGATGGGCAGAGCGCCGACGTGTTGGCTATGTACGAGGCGCTGGAGCCCATGTTTGCGCACATGGACTTGTCGATGGACACGCTGGAACTGTCCGGCCGCGGCAACTGGAGCGCCAAGTTGGAGACCGACGCACGCATCGAATTGGGGCGCGGCAGCGTAGACGAAGTGAGCGCGCGCGCGCAGCGATTCCTGAAAACACTCACGCAGATCACGACGCGGTATGGACGGTTGGTGGCCGCCATCGAGTCGGTCGATTTGCGGCACGAAAACGGTTATGCCATTCGCATGCGTGGCGTCAGCACGCAGGCAGCGGCAGCTACCAAAAAATAGGAACAGCACAGCAGGACTCCATATGGCAAAAGAATACAAAGACCTGGTCGTAGGACTGGACATCGGAACCGCCAAAGTGATGGCGGTGGTGGCCGAAATCATGCCCAACGGCGAGCTGAAACTGGCCGGGCTTGGCATCGCGCCCAGCAATGGCCTGAAGCGCGGCGTGGTGGTGAACATTGACGCGACGGTGCAGAGCATTCAGCAGGCGCTGAAAGAGGCCGAGCTGATGGCGGACTGCAAGATCACGCGCGTTTACACCGGCATCACCGGCAGCCACATCCGCGGCCTGAACTCCAGCGGCATGGTGGCGGTGAAAGACCGCGAAGTGACGCAAGCTGACATCACCCGCGTGGTGGAAACCGCCAAGGCGATCAATATCTCGACCGACCAGCGCCTTTTGCTGGTCGAGCCGCAGGAATTCATAATCGATGGCCAGGACGTGCGCGACCCGATTGGCATGAGCGGTATCCGCCTGGAAGCCAAGGTGCATATCGTGACCGGTGCGCAGAGTGCGGCCGAGAACATCATCAAATGCGTGCGTCGTTGCGGTCTGGAAGTCGAGCAGCTGATGCTCAACCCGCTGGCCAGCAGCTTGTCGGTGTTGACTTCCGACGAACGCGAACTGGGCGTCTGCCTGGTGGACATTGGCGCGGGCACCACCGATGTCGCGATTTTCACCAACGGCGCGATCCGCCACACAGCCGTGATTCCAATTGCCGGCGACCTGATCACCAGCGACATTGCGATGGCGCTGCGCACTCCGACCAAGGACGCGGAAGACATCAAGGTCGAGAGCGGCCACGCCAAGCAACTGCTGGTGGACCCCGAGATTCAAGTCGAAGTGCCTGGTCTGGGCGACCGCGGCCCGCGCATGCTGAGCCGCCAAGCGCTGGCCGGCGTGATCGAGCCGCGCATTGAAGAAATTTTCTCACTGGTCAACCAGGTGATGCGCGAATCGGGTTTCGAAGAAGTGTTGTCCAGTGGCATCGTGCTGACCGGCGGCAGCTGCATCATGCCCGGTATGGTGGAACTGGGCGAAGACATCTTCCTGAAGCCCGTGCGCCGCGGCATCCCCAAATATGCGAGCAGCCTGTCCGACATGGTGGCGCAGCCCCGCGCCGCCACTGTGATGGGCCTGCTCGAAGAAGCGCGCCTGGCGCGTATGCGCGGCTACAAGGTGGCGCAAAAAGCCGGCTCGATGAAGACGGCGCTGGGCGGCATCAAAGACTGGTTCGTGGGGAACTTCTGATCATGTACATCCAACTCTGGCTGGCAAGAGGAAGCCCACACTGGCGATGGCGGGGTATCGGGCCACCTTCATAGGCGCGAACCCACTAAGGCAACTGCGAATTCAGAAACCAACAATTTTTATATCGAACTTAGGAGTATTCACATGGCCATCGAAATGATTGAAGAAGAGATTTTCAACCAGGGTACGCAAATCAAGGTCATCGGTGTGGGCGGCGGCGGCGGTAACGCGGTCGAGCACATGATCCAGACCTCGGTGGGCGGCGTGGAATTCATCTGCGCCAACACCGATGCACAAGCGCTCTCCCGCAGCGCCGCGCACAAAACCATTCAGTTGGGTGCCTCCGGTCTGGGCGCGGGCAGCAAGCCTGACAAAGGTCGCGAAGCCGCTGCTGGTTCGGAAGAGGAAATCCGCGCGGCGATTGAAGGCGCGCACATGTTGTTTATTACCGCTGGTATGGGCGGTGGTACCGGTACCGGTGCAGCCCCGGTGATCGCACGCATCGCCAAGGAAATGGGCATCCTGACCGTGGGCGTGGTGACCAAGCCATTCGACTTCGAAGGCGGACGCCGCATGACCAATGCGGATGCGGGCCTGACCGAGCTGGAAGCCAATGTCGACTCGCTGATCGTGGTGCTCAACGAGAAGCTGCTCGAAGTGCTGGGCGATGACGTGAGCCAGGACGAAGCGTTTGCGCATGCCAACGACGTGTTGAAGAACGCGGTCGGCGGTATTGCCGAAATCATCAACGTGCCGGGCCATGTGAACGTCGACTTCGAAGACGTGCGCACCGTGATGGGTGAGCCCGGCAAGGCGATGATGGGCACGGCAGTGGCCGCTGGTCCGGACCGCGCGCGCATTGCGGCTGAGCAGGCTGTTGCCTGCCCGTTGCTTGAGGGCATCGACCTGTCTGGCGCCAAGGGTGTGCTGGTGCTGATTACCGCGGCCAAGGGTTCCCTGAAGCTCTCGGAATCCAAGCTGGCGATGAACACCATTCGCGCTTACGCGTCCCCTGACGCACATGTGATTTACGGCACAGCCTATGACGACGCACTGATGGACGAAATCCGCGTAACGGTGGTGGCAACAGGTCTGTCGCGCCAAGGCCAGCGCCGTACGGCGCCTCCGCTGCAAGTGTTGCGTACCGGTACGGACAATGTGCCGTTCCAGGTACCCACGCTGAACACACCTGTGACCTTGGGTGGTGCGACGGCTTCCTCCGCCAGTGGCGGTATCACACAGCCTGATTACGGCAGCATGGCGACGCCTAGTGTGTGGCGTACGAATCGGACGCAAGCGGCGGCGAAGGTGGATGCACTGTCCAGTGGTGGCATGGATGACTATGAAATCCCAGCCTTTCTGCGTAAACAGGCGGACTGATTTTGCCTCCACGGTCGCCCACTGCGTGTGGCTCCCTGCCCCCCCATGGGGGCCGTGCCCACCTTGGGGCGGCCCGGCGGTGGGCGTGGCTTTTGCCTGCCCGGTAAAATTACAACGTGCTGAAACAAAGAACCCTCAAATCCATCTCCCAAGCCGTTGGCGTGGGCCTGCACAGCGGCCAGCGTGTCGAAATCACGCTGCGCCCCGCTGCACCGGATACAGGCATCGTGTTTCGCCGGGTGGATTTGCCGCAGCCGGTCGACATTCCGGTGTCCGCCACGGCGGTGACGGACACCCGTCTTGCATCCACCTTGTCCTGTGGTGATGCCAAAGTCAACACGGTGGAGCATTTGATGTCGGCCTGTGCCGGCCTGGGTGTGGACAACCTCTATGTAGATATCACGGCCGAAGAAATTCCTATCCTGGACGGTTCGGCTGCATCGTTTGTGTTCCTGCTACAGAGCGCTGGCATTGAACTGCAAAACGCACCACGCCGTTTTATCCGCTTGCTCAAGCCCGTTGAGGTTCGTGAAGGCAGTGGGGATCAGGAAAAATGGGCACGGCTGGAGCCGTACCACGGCTACAAACTCAGCTTTGAAATTGACTTCAACCACCCCGCAGTGGACTCCACCGGCCAGCGCGTAGAGTTTGATTTGAGTGTGGGCTCCTACTCACGCGACATCGCGCGTGCGCGCACCTTTGGCTTCACCAAAGATGTCGAGATGATGCGGGCCAACGGTCTGGCGCTGGGCGGCGGCTTGGACAATGCCATCGTGATGGATGACTACAAGGTACTCAATGCCGATGGCTTGCGCTATGACGACGAGTTCGTCAAACACAAGATCCTGGACGCCATGGGCGATTTGTATATCGTCGGCAAGCCTCTGCTGGCGGCCTACAGCGCACGCCGCTCTGGCCATGCGCTGAACAACAAGCTGTTGCGCGAGCTGCTGGCCCACCAGGATGCGTGGGAAGTGGTCACGTTTGAGGATGTACGGGAAGCCCCCGCAGGTTTTGCGCAACCTGCGCGGGCATGGTGATATGACCCCCACTGTCCACCGTTCCACGGGTCGCTGCCCCACTACCGGAGGGGTCGCTACGCATCGGGGGCCAACTCGCCTTGGGGCGGCCCGGCGGCGAGTTGTCCTATGCTGATCTTCCGCTTTCTGGTGCTGCTGTGCCTGCTGGCATCCGCCGTGCTGTTTGCCTTGCATGTGGGCACCGGCCAGCAGCGCTACAAGGCATGGGGCTGGCAGGTCCTGAAGTGGACCTTGCTGGCTGCGTTTTGTTTCTTCGCAGTGTTGATTGCGGAGCGCGTCGGCTGATGGGTCAGGTGAGCGGCCAATTGCGCTAGAGTGCAGGGATGCAGCGCATTCTTTTCTGGGTTGTCATCGCCGGTCTGGTGTGTACTGGCGTGTCGGCACTGGCCTACCATTTCATCGGGGCGGTGGGTCTGGTGACCACAGCGCCACTTTGGGGCATCCTGTTCACCAGGCTGATCATCGATTTCGGTGCCGAAATGGGGTGGGCCACCAAGCGCGCGGTGCTGCGTTCAGTCAATGGAAGCTACTACAGCTTTCAGGGCATCACGGTCCATGTGGTCGAGGACGATGACTACTGCCAATGGGTTCCTGCAGAAGAGGTGCGAAAGATTGTTGGTGCTGGTGCATCAGACCGCATGTTGGCACTTGCTTACCCCGACGGCTGGCGCGACATGGGCAAGCCATCCAAAGGCCATTTGCGCGACGATGCGCTTTTGATGTACCTGGCCAAGGAGCAGTCCCTGCGCGGCGTCAAGTTCAGGGTCTGGGTAGAGCGCAATATTACGCACCAGGCCAAAAAGCAGCGCGAGCGCTTTGGTATCCGGATCACGGACCCACGCGCCCCAGACCTGCTGCCCAACCATCTGCGCGACACCGTGGTACCACGCGATATGCAGTCCACCTTGCCACAGCCATGAATTTCCTAGCGACGGAGAATCCCTTGTCCCAACTTTTGCGCAACACCCTTGTCGTCAGCTTGGCACTCGCATGGCTGGGCACCACGCCCGGATTGCACGCCAAAACCGCTTTAGCCACGCCCAAGCCCCAAGCCAAAACCGAGGCAGAGATCATCAAGGAGTCCAGACCACAGGACTGGCGCACACTGGACCCTCAGAACACACTGGTGATGACCGTCAACGGTACGCAGGTGCTGATCGAACTGGCCCCGC
>JAYWAV010000380.1:0-9289 GCA_043782015.1 Rhodoferax sp.
AAGGGCGGGCGCATCATCACCGATGTGGTCACCACCATGCGTGAGATTCACCAGTCATCGGCCAAAATCCGCGACATTATTGGCACCATTGATGGCATCGCCTTTCAAACCAATATCCTGGCACTCAATGCGGCAGTCGAAGCAGCCAGAGCCGGTGAGTCTGGCCGCGGATTCGCCGTGGTGGCGTCCGAAGTGCGCAGCCTGGCCGGGCGCAGCGCGGAAGCCGCCCGCGAAATCAAGAGTTTGATCACTGCCAGCGTTGCAAGTGTCTCTGCCGGCACCTCCATTGTGGAGGGCGCGGGCAAAGCCATGACCGAACTGGTGGGCAACGCCACCCAGATCAATACCTTGTTGGGTGAAATATCGGTGGCCACCAGCGAGCAATCGCGTGGCGTCGAAGAGGTCGTCAAGGCCATCCACCAGCTGGACGCGCACACGCAGCAAAACGCCGCGCTGGTGGAGGAAACCAGTGCAGCCGCCGGCGCGCTGAGTGAACAGGCAACCGGTTTGACGGGTGAAATTGCCCGCTTCAGGGTCGCCTGAGCCCTGTGGCCAGTGACACCATGAATGCTGTTGCAGCTCCACCTGCGCGCCCCCTGAAGGTGCTGGTTGCGGATGACAACATCATCAACCAGCGCGTGGCCACCGCCATCCTGTCCACGCTGGGCCATACCGGCGTGGTTGTGAACGACGGTGAAAAGGCCCTTCGGTGCCTGGATGCCTTGAAGTTTGATGTCGTGCTGATGGATGTGATGATGCCGGTGATGGATGGACTCCAGGCGGTGGCTGCCATTCGCGACAAGGAACAGTCCACCGGCAAACACCAGACCATCATCATGTGTACTTCGCATGCGGAGCCTGGCGATGGTGTCCGGTTCATGAATGCCGGTGCGGATGGCTACATTGCCAAGCCCATCTCCGCCGACCAGCTCAACGCCGAATTGCGCCGGCTTGGCGTGTAGCCGCACCGCATGGTTCTGGCCTACAACTTCATTTCGAATCGCACCTGCACATTCACCGCCGTAGGCGCGGTATTGGTCGTGCTCTCCCGCACGCTCTGGCCCACACTGTTGGTGGTCAGCAGCGTGCCGGACGTCATATAGTCCCGCGGGGTCAGGTTGCTGGCAGAGACGCGCAACTGGTAGCCCGGGCTGAAGACCCACAGGCCATAGGCCTCTACCGACAGCTTGTCGCCTTGTGTTGATGTCTGGTCGTTGGACAGTTGCGTGGTGTAACCGGGGGTCCAGTTGATGTTGCCCCCAACTGTCAGCGGCGACTGCGGCCACCGGTAGTCCGCACCCAGATTCAGGGTGCCATCAGGCTGCTCGGCAAGGCGATTGTCCGGGCCATTGATGCCGTCGACCCGGGAGCGGAAGAGGCTCGCATTGGCCCGTACATCCACCCTGGGGGCATCCACAATCATGTCGCTTAAGCGGAACTTGGCCTCCAGTTCTACGCCCCGCGTGGTCGCATCACCAATATTTTGCGGGCGCGACACCCAGCGCTGCTGATCCGCCCAGGACACGGTTTCCAGCGCGGTCTGGTTGCGGATCAGGTTGTTGATGGTGCGGTAAAACACGTTGGCACTGAGCAGGCCGCCTTCGACATAGTGCTCAAAGGCGACGTCCAGACCGCTGGCCAGCTCGGGCTTCAACTCGGGGTTACCGGCACGGTCCGGGTACAACTCTTCATTGGCGCCACGGCCCAGGTATTTGCTGTTAATCGACGGCCTTGCAATCAGGTTGCCCAGATCGGGCGAGCGGTAGCTGCGCGTCAGGCTGAAGCGCACCTGGTCTTTGCTCTGTGGGTCAAACTTCCAGACCGCGTGTAACAAAGGTGTCAGCACACTGCTGGTGTTGGAGACCGCCTGGTCACCCGTAGCGCTGCCTTCGGTACGTATGCCTTCCCAGCGTACGCCGGCATGTGCCGCCCATTGCTTGTTGATGTTCCATTCATCCTGCACATACAGTGCCGCGCGGGTGGAAGATGCACTCAGGTTGCCGTCCAGATCCGCCAGCGAAGCGTCGGACACGCCAATCGTTTTGGCGACCTCTTCGCGGCGGTTCTGTTCGACCTCAGCGCCGGTGACCAGGTTGTGCTCGCTGGCCAGCGCCACATTCCATTTGAGGTTACTGGTCAGGCTGGTGTCCTGAATCTGTGAACGGTTGTCCAGTGTGGTGTTCTGCCCCGGCTGGGTGCCAAAATTCTGGCGTTCAGAGTGGCTGTCGATCATCACACGGCCCAAACCGGCGCTCCAGTTGACGCTACCGCCCGCGTCGAGCTGGTGTACCCATTGCCCATTGAGGCGCAGCATCGCGCTCTGGCTGTCAGAGCCACTGGTGCTGCTGTCAAAAGGTGCCTGACCGTCACTTCGGCTCAGTACGCTGGAACCATTGCTGTAGCCTTTGGACAGCACCACCATTGGGGTCACGACCAGACTGTCGCCATTGGGGCTGCGCCACTGCAGGCGGGTGTTGGCATGCAGTCCGTCGCGCAGCCCTTCGGATTTACTGGCCTCGCGCTGGGTGTACTGCCCGCCGGTGACCAGGTTGTCGGCGACCAGGTTGTTGACACTGTCGTTATTGCGCTGGCCATGAAACCCGGATACCGAGATGTTGTAGGTTAGGTCATCGAGTGTGTCGTTGCGGCTCCAGGTGAAGCCCGGCATCACGTTGTCGTTCTCCAGACCAACGCCGATGCGCAGGTCGTTGACCTTGCGGGTGTAGCCGCCGCGGGTGATGATGTTAATGGTGCCGGCAATCGCACGGGCGCCGGTTTCGGCAGTCGGCGCACGCAGGATTTCAATGCGCTCAATCTGTTCGGGTGATAGATCATCCAGCGAGAAGCCGGGCGCCACGCGCTGGCCATCAATCATGATCTGGGTGTAGCCACCTGCCATGCCGCGCATGCGCGGTGCGCCACCGCGGCCCGGGCGGCCTGGGGTGGTGATACCCGGCAGGCGTTTGAGCAGTTCGCCCATCGTGCTGTCGCCGTACTTCTCAATCTCGTCGCGGCCCACAATGATCTTGGCGGCGGTGGACTGGCGGCGTTGATCGGTTTCACTTTGGGTCTTGCCGACGACTTCTACGGGCTTCAGCGTATCCGGCTTGGAAGCCGGTGCGCGGGGTGCAGCCGCAGCAGGCTTGGCGGGCGTGGTAACTTCTGCGTTGGGCTCAACGGGCGAGGTTTGCGCAATGGCTGCCACGGGCAGGGCCAGCGCACACAGCAGTTGAAAAGACAATGGTGCCAGGGCGAACGGCGGGCGAGAGGCGTACAGGGTCGATGACATGGCGCAATTATCCGGGTGATGCACAACATCTCCATCGGGTCGTGCAGCAACTTCATCAGCTTTTACGCTGCCTTCACACAATTGATCAAAGGACAACAGTGGGCAAGCAGGCAATCAACAGCGGTGCAACAAGACTGGATGCAGTGGATGCATGGCGCGGTGCCGCCATGCTGTGGATGACCGTTTACCACTTCAGCTTTGACCTGAACCAGGCGCGTTATATCCAGCAGGATTTCTATGCCGACCCGGTCTGGACCTGGCAGCGCACGGGCATCCTGAGCCTGTTTCTGCTGTGCGCTGGTGCGGGCCAGTCGCTGGCATTGCACAACGGGCAAAGCTGGCAACACTTTGGTCGCCGCTGGCTGCAGATTGCAGGCTGCGCCGCGTTGGTCAGTCTGGGCAGCTGGCTGATGTTTCCGGGCAGTTTTATCTATTTTGGCGTGCTGCAAGGCATGGCCGTGATGCTGCTCATCGCGCGGCTGACCGCGGGCTGGAGGCACTGGCTATGGCCGCTGGGCTTGCTTGCAATTGCTATGAAATACATAGCTGCTTACGCACTGAATGCGGGCGCTGCAGGCACTTTTTTGCCTGTACTCAATGGGCGCTGGCTGAATTGGCTGGGGTTCGTCAATCAACTGCCGGTCACTGAAGACTATGTGCCCTTGGTGCCGTGGATGGGCGTGATGTGGTGGGGCATGGCGGGGATGCAGTGGTGGCTGAAGCGCCGCGTAGTTTCAGCAGGCCCTGCACCAAGGGGCAATCCGCTGGCCTTCTTGGGGCGCTGGAGTCTGACTTACTACATGCTGCACCAGCCGGTCATGTTGGCGGGTCTTTGGCTCTGGGCTTTGGTTTTTCGCTGACCGGTTTAACTACCTTGGCGTTCGCAGGGCAGTGCGCCTTGGCCCCGGTGGCCTCATGCTGTTCTCTGCGCGAACAGGAAATCGGCTACCGGGGCCAAGGCGCACTGCCCCGAGCCTGAGCGGTAGTTCGGTGTTGGGTCTTAAAACCTGGAGTGCCAACACAATTTCAACTCGCCAGGCTTGGGTATGCCGGGAAGCCGATTTGTGCGCGTTTGGCACCATGAGGCCTCTCGGCATACCCAAGCCTGGCAGGCCAAAAGAGTACCGCGAAGTGCCCAAACCTCAAACCAACCGGACAAAAAAAACGCGACCGAAGCCGCGTTTTCTGAGGAGAGGGAAGGCGAGATTTATTCGACCTTGGCTTTACCGCGCAGTTCTTCCTGGAACTTGGCCATGCGCTGCTGTTGCATCTGCTGGGCTACTTGCGGCTTCACATCTTCAAACTTGGGCAGCTGTGCATCGCGCACGTCGTCTACACGGATGATGTGGTAACCGAACTGGGTCTTGACCGGTGTGTCGGTCATCTTGCCCTTGCCCAGTGCCACCAGCGCCTCGGAGAATTCTTTCACGTAGCTGTTAGGGTTGGCCCAATCCAGATCGCCGCCCTTGGCGCCAGAGCCTGGATCCTTGGAGTTCTTTTTGGCCAGGTCTTCAAACTTGGCACCCTTTTTGATCTGGGCGATCAGGGCTTTGGCGGTTTCTTCTTTTTCCACCAAGATGTGGCGGGCCTTGAATTCCTTACCACTGTTGGCCGCCGCGAAACGGTCGTATTCGGCCTTCACGTCTTCATCGGAAATCGGGTTTTTCTTGGTGTAGTCGGCGAACAACTCGCGAATCAGGATGGACTGGCGAGCCAGTTCCAGCTGGGTCTTGTAGTCGTCAGTCGCGTCGAGGCCGCGGGCTTGCGCTTCCTGCATGAAAATTTCACGGGCGATCACTTCTTCCTTCAGCTGTTTTTCAACGTCGGGAGTGATCGGGCGGCCGGAACGGGCCACTTGCGCAGTCAGTGCGTCCACGCGGGACTTGGGCACAGCCTTGCCATTGACGATAGCCACGTTTTGCGCGTTTGCCACCGGGGCCAGGGCGCCAAGCAGGGCAACCAGGGCCAGGGACGACAAGATTTGTTTCTTCATTCAAGTTCCTTCAGGATTGTTCAATTGAGGATGGCCTATTCAGGCATCCCCGGTTTCAATAGCCAGGGCGTGCAGTCCCTGTTCCATGAAATCACGCAGCGCATCATACACAAGGCGGTGGCGGGCCACCCGGGCTTTGCCGGTAAAGAAGGGTGAAGCGATCTTCACCCGAAAATGCGTTCCCGCTCCCAGCCCATTGGCGCCCGCATGTCCGGCATGCTGGTAACTCTCGTCGATCACCTCCAGCCGGGTGGGCTCTAACACATGTTGCAACCGGACTTGCAGCTCGGCAACGGTGGGATATTGGCTCATTTCGCGTCTTCTTCATCGGGCAGGTAGCGAAATGCGTAAACCATTTGCCCAAAGAAAAACAGAAACGTCAATCCGATGCTCCATAGCTTGAAATTGACCCATTCGCCAGTGGTGAAATTCAGAACGACATACGAGTTCAGCAAGGCGAGAAACGCGAAATACAGTACCGATGCAACATTGATGTTGTTCCAGACGTGTTCCGGTAGTTGGAGCTTGTCTGAGAGTCCAACCTTTGACATGTTCAATTTTTTGACCCAGTGCAGGTAGCCAAACACTGCCGCAAAGACTGCGTAGAGCACTGTCGGCTTCCATTTGATGAAATCCTCGTTGCGGAAAATCAGTGTGACCGCACCAAACACAAGGATCAAGACCAATGCTGACATTTGCATGCCGGTGAGCTTCTTGTAAAGCACATATAGCGTGATACCCGCCAGCGCGCTGGCGCCCATCAAGACGGCTGTGGCGGTGTAAATGTCAGAGAACTTGTACGCAATCGCAAAGCAAACGATGGGGAATAGGTCGAGAAAGGTGCTCATTTCGGCGTGAAGTGTAGCGATGCCGAGTTCATGCAGTAGCGCAGGCCGGTATCGGTGGGGCCGTCGTCAAACACATGGCCCAAGTGCGCGCCGCATTGGGCGCACACGGTCTCAACCCTTTTCATCCCGTGGCTCGTGTCGGTAATTTCGGTGATGGCGCCAGGAACTGCCAGCGAAAAGCTGGGCCAGCCACAGTGGGCGTCGAACTTGGTGCTGGAATCAAACAGCGTGTTGCCACAGCAAATGCAGTGGTAGCTGCCATCGGCCCATTGGCGCTCGTACTTGCCGCTGAAAGGACGCTCGGTGGCGGCATGGCGCGTGACATCGAAGGCGACCGCCTCCGCGCCTTTCTCGGCCAGGACGGCTTTCCACTCTTGATCGGTTTTGGAAACGGGGTAGGTCATGGTGGGGTCTTTCATTGGGTCTGAATTCAGGAGCTGCAACTGATGGCGATGCTGGCAGCCCAGGATGGCGGAAAGCCAGCCCAGTCGCCGTGCTCCAAGTGTTCGTCGTATGGGTGTTCCAAAACTTTCAGCAATTGGGCCACGACGGTGAAATCTTTGCGCCTGGCGGCCTGAATAGCTTCTTCGCCCAAATGGTTGCGCAACACATATTTGGGGTTGGTTTTTAGCATCAAATCGGCCGCTGACGCCCGTTCCACTTGTGCAAGTAGCTCTGAATATGATAGCAACCAGGTGTCAAACCCGGCGCGGTCCAGAAACAAATCCCGTACCGAGGCGTCGTCTGCGCGCTGCTCCCCAACCTGGCCGTGCACCGAGTGGCTCAGGCGCCGCCAGAAGATGGTGAAGTCCACCTTGTCGGCAGCCAGCAGTTTCAAGATGCTTTCGATCAAAGGTGTATGTGCCTCTTGCACGTCCGCAAACCCGAGCTTGGCTGCCATGCGTCTGGCAAAGGCTTGCGGATACAGCGTGCGATACGTCTCCAGCGCGGCAATCGCCTGCTCCTGCTCGCCAATCAGCGGCAGCATTGCCTGGCCGAGGCAAAACAGGTTCCAGTACGCCACATTGGGCTGTTTGTAAAAGGCGTAGCGGCCCTGGGTGTCGGAGTGGTTGCAGATATGGCCCGGGTCGTAGGCGTCCATGAACTGGAACGGGCCGTAGTCAATGGTGAGCCCCAGGATGCTCATGTTGTCGGTGTTCATCACGCCATGGCAAAAGCCAACAGCCTGCCACTGCGCCACCATCTCGGCGGTGCGCCCAGTCACCGCTGCCAGCAGCGCCACATACGGGTTGCCGCCCCAGCGTGTATCCGTGCGGCAATCCGGGTAATGGTGGTCGATGACGAAATCGGCCAGTACCTTGAGCGGGTCGTACAAGCCGTTGTGGCAAAAGTGCTCGAAGTGGCCAAAGCGAATAAAGCTGGGTGCCATGCGGGTCACTACAGCCGCGGTTTCGATTTCTTCCCGCCGTATGGGCGCGTCCGAGCCGGTCACGCACAGTGCGCGCGAGCTAGGAATACCCAGGCCGTGCATGGCTTCGCTGCCCAAAAACTCACGGATGCTGCTGCGCAAGACCGCGCGGCCATCGCCCATGCGGGAAAACGGTGTCTGGCCTGCGCCTTTCAATTGCACTTCCCAACCCGGGGTTTCACCCAGCAGGATGGCGCGGCCGTCGCCCAGTTGCCCAGCCCATTGGCCGAACTGGTGGCCGCTGTACACGCTGGCCAGGGACTGACCACCAGCGAGAGGCCGGTTGCCAGTAAGGGCCTGCAAGGCTTCCTCCGACTCCAGCCATTGCGAAGCGAGTCCCAAATCTGAAGCTGCTGCCGTACTGCGACCTACCCAATACGGTTCGGGCAAAGGAGTAGGGGAGAGCGTGGCGTAAAAATCTTTGCCCAGAGCGGCAAAGCGGTTTATCCATGGTAGACCCATATCCAATGGGCCGTCCAAATGTGACGAAATAGACATATGTGAATTGTCCCGCATATGACTAATACGGGCATTTTTCGGGGACTTGATGGGATTACCATGCACCACAGAATTCTTTCTTCATACAAAGAGGTGACACATGCTAGGGTTGATGCAAAGCCAGCAATTGCTGATTTCCACGCTGATTGATTTCGCGGAGCGGCACCATGGCGAGGGAGAGATCGTCTCGCGTCGGGTGGAAGGCGATATCCATCGCACGAACTACAAGGACATTGCGGTGCGCTCGCGCCAGGTGGCCAATGCACTGGACAACCTGAAGCTGGCGTTCAGCGACCGCGTCGCCACACTGGCCTGGAATGGTTACCGCCATCTGGAGCTGTATTTCGGCGTGAGCGGTTCGGGCCGCGTGTTGCACACGCTGAATCCACGCCTGCACCCCGACCAGATCACCTGGATCGCCAACCACGCCGAAGACCAGGTGTTGTGCTTTGACATGACCTTCCTGCCCATCGTCAAGGCGATCCATGGTCGCTGCACCACGATCAAGCACTTCATTGCGCTGTGCGATGCCGACAAGCTGCCGGCAGACACCGGCATCCCGGGCCTGCAAAGCTACGAAGCCTGGATGGGCGGGCAATCCAAAACCTACGCATGGCCCGAGTTTGACGAAAATTCGGCGTCGAGCATGTGTTACACCAGCGGCACCACGGGCAACCCCAAGGCCGCGCTGTACAGCCACCGTTCGACCATCCTGCATGCCTTCTCGGGTGCGTTGCCCGATGCCCTGAGCATGAGCGCGCGCGATTGCGTCTTGCCGGTGGTGCCGATGTTCCACGTCAACGCCTGGGGCCTGCCGTACTCGGCGGCCATGACCGGCGCCAAATTGGTATTCCCTGGACCTGCGATGGATGGCAAATCCATTTTTGAACTGATCGAAGGCGAGAAAGTCAGCTTTGCGGCGGGCGTACCGACGGTCTGGCAAATGATGCTTGGCCACATGCAGGCCAACAACCTGACATTCTCCACCCTGAAGCGCACCGTGATCGGCGGCTCGGCCTGTCCGCCTGCCATGATCACTGCGTTCAACGATGTGTACGGCGTTGAAGTGCTGCACGCCTGGGGCATGACCGAAATGTCGCCCCTCGGGACGGTCTGCACGCTGAAGAACAAGCACCTGCCGCTTGATTCAGCCGACAAGATGAAGGTACGTCTGAAACAGGGCCGTGGCATCTACGGTGTGGACATGAAAATTGTCGACGACCATGGCAGGG
>JAYWAV010000381.1:0-9283 GCA_043782015.1 Rhodoferax sp.
GCAGGTAGAGTATCTGAACCCCTTGGGTGATTTCACCATGTGTGTGGACCCGGAAAATGGATTGCATCCCCAGGGATTTCAGCCGGACAATATTGGCACAGAGCGGTTTCTTGCCGAACTTGCCCAATTTTCTAGCCGCATGAAGGCGCGCGGTGTAGGGGTACTTTTTATGGCGCCGCAACTGCTGGTACGCCGCGCGGACCTGCCAAATTGGAAGAGCCGCTATCAAAACACCCGAAATAAGTTGGAGGCGGCTGGCGCGGAGTGGCTAAACTTTGATGAAAATGAAGTCTTCATTACGGACCCGCTTGAGTTTTGTGATTCCCCATTCCATCCCAACCAGCAGCGTGCGAATATGAACAGTCAGAACCTGGCCCAACAACTTTCCATTCGGAATTAGTTGATGGATCGCCCCAAGCTTCCATACGCTGCGCCGCTGGTCGGATTGGTGTTTCTGGGGCTACTGGTTGCCGGGGTCTATTACAAACAAAATTTTGGCCAGGACATCACATTTCCCTCTTTGGGCAACCAGGAAATCAGTCTGGACTGCAAAGATATTGATCGGGAAGGCTTGCTCGTGATTTTGGCAGTCGGCCAGTCCATATCGTCCAACTTTGGCAGTACCCGATATACCGCCGGGAAAAACGTGTTTTCCTTTTACAACGGCAACTGTTACGCTGGCAATGATCCATTGCCCGGAGCCGATGGCACAGGTGGCAGCGTATGGTCGCGCCTGGGTGATCGCTTGGTCCAACGCGGTCTTGCAAAAAATGTGCTGCTGGTGGCCATTGGTTCGGGCGGTTCTTCGGTATCAGAATGGGTGCCCGACGCAAAGTTGTATCCCCGTCTGGTGGATGCAGCTTCGAGCCTTAGAGTCGCAGGTATCAAACCCAACTTCGTGATTTGGTTTCAAGGCTCACGCGACCAGAGAATGGATCCCGACCGCTACCGCAATTTGCTGCATGAGTTCATTTACTCTTTTCCATTTTTGGGAATCACTTTGGGGCAACCGACTCGCTTGCTCGTGGCTACGCATACGCGATGCAAGTCCGGCCCCGTACCTGAACTGCAGGCGGCACAACAAAGTGTGGTCAATCCGGCGGAGTTCGTGTTTGCAGGCCCCAATATGGACATTCTGGAGGATGACCTGAAATACGATGGCTGTCACTACAATGAGCGCGGCCTCAATCTAGCCGCCAACATGTGGCTTGGTGCGATTGAGGGCGCACTGCCGTCAACCAGCCAATCCGTGCCGAAACCTAGCAACGTGTCCACCCAACCCTGAGATCTTTTATCTATGCCAGGAATCCTAAAACTTGAAATCCTTGGGCCCATACTGTCTGGGCGGTATCGATTCGTGTTCTGGGTTTTCTTTGTCATCACTGCCCTTGGCACGGTGCTGAATTTCTGGATTCCCAAGCAATACACCAGCACCGCTACGGTGCTGTTGGACACGACCACTGCGAAGCTGGGGAATACGCGTTCAACGAGTGACGTCGCTGACCAGCGCTTCTTGCGTGAGCAGGTAGCGCTAGTTTCCAGTTTCAACACGGCATTGCGGGTCGTGGAAGCACTGGGGTTGGAAAAGTCTACTGAAGCGCGCCAGTTGCGTGACGCCGAGGAAGAGGCGCGGGGGAGCCTCAGCCAAGGCCCGCTCAAAGGATGGTTAGCCGACTCGTTACTGCGCAAAATTAAAGTGCGCGCCGCCTCGGACAGCAATGTGCTGGACATCGAATTCACCTCTACGGACCCGCAATTTGCAGCAGCCATTGCCAATGCGTTTGTCCGTGCATATATCAAGACCGTCGCCGACAACCAAAACAGCAGTTCCAAGCTGCAGATTCAGTATGTACAACGCCAATTGGCTGATCTGCGGGAGGGTATGAGCAGCTTGGAAAAAAACATACACGACTTGCAGCAACAGGAAGAGTACTTCGCCATCGGTGACCGTTTCGAAATAGAGAGCAAGCGTTTGCAAGCCTTGCAAACCCGCATCGTGAATTCTGTGAAGGCCAGCGAAGCCGAGTTGGTGCAACTCCGTGCGGAGTACGAGGCGCAAAAAGTCAAGGTTGCCAACATTGATGCCTTGCGCGCCAAGCTCAAGGCAATGCAGTCCAACCTCGATGTGATGCAACGTTCGCGTGAATTCGCCATGCAACGCATTTGGCAGGATTCTTTCAGTAACCAGCCCGACGCGTTTTCGGTCATCAACCTGCGCGCGGCAGAAATACCTGACAGCCCGACCCTGCCCAAACTCTGGATCAATCTGCCTTTGTGCGCCTTGATTGGTCTGATTTTGGGAGTCGTTGTTGCCCTGGTTGTAGAGCTCATTGACAGGCGTATTCGCACCGAGGCGGATGTTCGCGAAGTTTTGGGGTTGCCAGTACTGGCAACGGTAGCACTATGAGAGAGTCTGTTTTTCAAAGTCTGGAAGGACGCACGGCACACGCCGGGAATATCGGCAAACTACTGCTCGAAGCTGGAAAACTCACTCCGCTGCAGGCTGAAAAAACCATGATTCTGCAGAAGGAACGTGGCATCCGATTTGGCCAGGCTGCGGTAGAGTTGGGATATGTCCAGCAAAAGGACATCGCGGAAATTCTGGCAGTGCAATTTGACTACCCTTATTTGCGCAAGGGGCAGAGCAAGCTGAGTGACAGGCTTGTGGCGGCCTACGAGCCGTTTTCACCCGCCGTAGAGGCACTTCGGAGTCTGCGTACCCAACTGATGTTGCGCTGGTTTTCTGCGGGAAACAAATTCGTGATGTTTGCCAGTTACGAATCGAATCCCGCCTGTAGCTTGACCGTTGCCAATCTGGCCATCGTCTTTTCGCAATTGGGCGAACGTACTTTGATCATCGATGCCAATTTGCGGTCGCCTCGGCAGCATGTCCTATTTGGTATGCAAAACGACATCGGATTAAGCGACATTCTGGCCCAGCGTGGCGATATGGGCGCAATTCAAAAGGTGCCTAGCCTGGTTGGACTGCATTTGCTGTCTGCGGGCGCCACACCGCCGAATCCGCAGGAGTTGTTGGGGCGTGCCCCACTGGGAGAACTGCTTCAAACTGTGCAAAACGAATTCGACATTGTGCTGATTGATACCTCGCCTCTGAAAGAATCGTCCGATGCCCAATTGGTCGGTCCCCTGGCCAAGGCGGTGGTCCTGATGCTACAAAAGAACGCCACACGTGCCCGTGGAGCAGAAAAGCTCAAGGCCGCAATGAAGGTCGCGGGAGCAGATCCTTTGGGTGTCATCGTGACTGAATAGGTCGAATCTGGATGAGCAGTTCAGGGCGTTCTCCAATAGTGGTAACGCCAGACAGTCTGAAAACCGGCTTTCGCGTACAGAGCGATAGCACCTGTGTTTTCTTCTTCCACCTGCAAGAAAAAGCGGCAAATATCCCTTTGTTTCGCTTCAAGCGCAAGCGCCACCAGAATGCTGCGTGCCAATCCATGGCCGCGCTGCGATACCACGGTGCGCATTCCATGGATGCTGGCCCAGCCCTGGCTGAAAGAGCCTACACCAGCCGCTACTGGCGCACCCTCCTGGGTGATGTGGGCATACATCGCGCTGTTCGAGCGGCTCAGAGCGGCGATGCGGTGTTGCCCATCTACGGGGTCAAAGCCGGGCGCTGTATAGACCGCGGCCCAATTCGGTTGTGCAGTGGTGTCAAGCTGCGCTCGAACATTTGAGGACATTTGCAAGATATCGCTGGTATTGGCGACCTGCACCAGCGTGGGCTGGTCGGCGCGGTAGCCGTGTTCCCTGAGGGTTGCGTGTAGGGGAGCCAAGCTACTGCTATCGGCCAGGCGAAATGCGGCTGGCAAACCGCACGCAGCATAGCGGGCTTCGATGGTGGCAACGTCCGCGACGTGCAGATCCCGGTGGCGCAGTGGCACCGCACTTTTTGCACGGCCAATCGTGGATGCGTCAAACGGCAGCAGCCAGCCTTCCATGCTTTCTACGGATTTGGGTACTACTGCATCGAGCGTGGCGCGCTCCAGTGTGGCAATGTCTTCGGGAGAGAGGGTGAGGTCAGGCATACCGCTTACTCTACACTCGGTGCCCTATGAAAGACCGCATGCTGATCCTCGGGTTTGAGTCGTCCTGTGACGAGACTGGCGTTGCGCTGGTGCAAACCCGCGCGCATGGCGCGCCCCAGTTGCTGGCGCATGCGTTGCACAGCCAAATCGAAATGCACCAGGCCTACGGCGGCGTGGTACCTGAGCTTGCCAGCCGCGACCATATCCGCCGTGTCTTGCCGCTGACCGAAGACGTGATGGCGCGCGCCGGGCGCTCCTTGGCCGAGGTTGATGTCGTGGCCTACACGCGTGGCCCCGGTTTGGCGGGCGCCTTGCTGGTCGGAGCTGGTGTGGCCTGTGCGTTGGGCGCAGCACTGGGCAAGCCAGTATTGGGCGTGCATCACCTGGAGGGGCATCTGTTGTCGCCATTTCTGAGCGAAGACCCACCGGAGTTTCCATTTGTGGCGTTGCTGGTGTCTGGCGGACACACGCAGTTGATGCGCGTCGACAGCGTAGGCAGTTACGAGTTGCTGGGCGAGAGCATTGACGATGCGGCAGGCGAAGCCTTTGACAAATCCGCCAAGTTGATGGGGCTGGCCTACCCCGGCGGGCCGTTGTTGGCGAAGCTGGCGGAAGAGGGCAGCCCGACCGCATTTGCATTGCCGCGTCCTTTGCTACACAGCGGCAATCTGGATTTCTCGTTTGCGGGTTTGAAGACCGCCGTACTGGTGCAATCGCAAAAGATGATTGCGGCAGCAGGGGCTACAAAATTTGAAGACTTGCCACGTAGCGCACAGGCCGATCTGGCTGCATCCACACAAGCCGCTATTGTTGACGTGCTGTGGAAGAAATCGATGACGGCGCTGAAAGACACCGGTTTGAAGCGGCTGGTTGTCGCGGGTGGCGTAGGCGCCAACCGCAAACTGCGTGAGCAACTCAATGCCGAATGTGCGAAGCGCAATGTCCGGGTGCATTACCCCGAGCTGCATTTGTGCACCGACAATGGCGCAATGATCGCGATGGCCGCTGCAATGCGGCTGCAAAGCAGGCTGCAGCAGCCCACTTTGCAGTACGCGTTCGATGTCAAACCAAGGTGGCCTCTACAAGCTATTGCTTAGACCATTGGTTGAACGAACAACTGTTTAGTTGATCGTGAGTTCTGTTACGTTGCTCACCGGCACTTTCTTGGCCAGCTTCAGTGTCAATACACCGTTTTCCAGAACGGCTTCGCTGGAGGTGGTGTCCACCTCAAGGGGCAGTTCATACGCTGCGCGGTAGCTGCGTGGCGCATCGGCTTTGCTCTGGATGCGAACGACAGCGCCTTCGATGCCAATCGTCAGTTGCTCACGGGTCACGCCGGGTACATCCAGCGTCAGCGTGAAACTCTTTTCGTCTTGGGTATAGGCAACGCTTTGCTGGCGCGCAGTGGTCAGTGCTTCATCGAGAAAGCGTTCCATTGTGCGACCCAGTGGGGCGTAGGTTTGGCGACGGATAGGGGCTTGGGTAGCAGCGAAAAACATGGTGTGACTCCTAGTACACTGCGCGGCCCTCACCGTGAGCGCCGCATGAACCTAAGCTGCGCCCATCCCCGTTATTTTCAAGAGAAATTCCTGATGTTTATTCTTACTCCTGAGGTCTTGAAAAAGACTGCTCTGGCGCTATGTGCCATTGTTGTTGCCGCTAGCGCGGCCGCTGCACAAACCGTTGCGCGTCCACTCAGGCTGGCGTTGATTGAGGGCTTCAGCGGCCCGCAAGCAGCAGCCGGTGAAGCTGTATACCGCAACCTGGTGTGGGCGGTAGACCGCGTCAATGCGCGCGGTGGCAACCAGCAAATGGTGCTGGACCGGTTCGATTCCAAGGGCCAAACCGAAGAAGCCCTGTCTGCAATGCGCAGCGCGATTGATGGTGGCGCACGCATCATCCTGCAGGGCAACTCATCGGCCGTGGCGGCCGCGCTGATCGATGCGGTCAACAAGCACAACGAGCGCGACCCCGCACACCGGGTCCTGTTCCTGAACTATGCCGCAGTGTTGCCAGAGCTGACCAACGAGAAGTGCAGCTATTGGCATTTCCGCTTCGACGCCCACTCTGACATGCGCATGGCTGCGTTGATGGATGCGATTCGCGATGACAAGGCGCTGAAGTCGGTGTATCTGATCGGCCAGGACTACAGCTTCGGGCAATCCGTCGCGCGGGAAGCGACCAGACAATTGGCAAAGCAACGGCCTGATGTGCAGGTGGTAGGCGATGAGTTGCACCCTATGGGCAAGGTGAAAGATTTCGCGCCCTACGTTGCCAAAATCAAGGCCAGCGGCGCTGGTGCAGTCATTACTGGCAACTTTGGCAATGATTTGACACTGCTGGTCAAGGCCGCCAAAGAGGCAGGGTTTGATGGCAAGTTCTATACCTTTTACGGCAACGCGCTGGGCGCGCCGGCTGCGATTGGCGATGCGGGCTTGGGCAAGGTGGTCGCGGTGGCGGACTGGCTGCCCAACGTGCAAACCTCGGCTAGCGAAGCCTTTTATAAATCCTTCCGCCTTCGTTATCCCGCACCAGCGGACGATTACGTGCACATGCGCATGAGCTTGATGATCGAGGCGCTCGCCCAGGCCATGGATAACGCGGGCAAACAGGCAGGGGCAGCCGACGGCGCTATCGATTTGCTAGCGGTTGCCGCACAACTGGAGCGCGCCAATGTCACTTTGGGCGGCCAAACCGGGAAGATGCGGGCTGCAGATCACCAATTCCAGCAGCCGCTGGTGGTGGGCGTCATGGAGCGTCATGGTGGGCCCGGTGTTAAGTTCGACGTTGAAGGCTCTGGGTATGGCTTTCGGGTCAGTAAAACCTTGAGTGCCGTTGCGGCAGAGCAGCCGACCAGCTGTAAGATGCAGCGACCATAAGGAGACCTATCGTATGAGCCAGCAGCGTATTGCCATCATCGGTTTGGGGCGTATCGGATCCGCTTTTTTGATGCAAATGCTCAAAAAACGCAATCTGGGCCTGGAAATCGCGTGCGTTGCTGAGTCGAACGACACCCCGGGTCGGGCTATGGCCCTGGAAGCGGGGATCACGGTCTGCTCTCTGGATGACGTAGTGGCTTTGGGCCACGGCGTAGATGTGATTTTCGAGCTGACCGGTCTGCCGCTGGTGCGCCGGGAACTGCGTGACAAGCTGGTGGCCAGCCAAAACAAGCAGACCGTCATCGCTTCAGAGTCCATAGTCCGGGTCATTTGGACCCTGATCAGTGACGAAGCCTTGCCTGAGATTGCCGGACGGGCTACCGGTTATTAGCCGACTTTCTAGTGAGTTGGGGCCAGAGCACATGGTTTCGCCAGTGGTCTGGCCCGCAAGCGGTATATAATTGACAGGCTTTGCATTCGGCAAGGCGCACGCCAGTAGCAGTTCCAGCCGCTGGCGCAAGTTTGAAAACTGGGGCAAATATGCGGTTCTACGCCGTGAAATGCCCGTCTATAGGAAATGAAAAAATGATTCTCTCCAGCATCAAAGCTGCGGTTGTCAAAGACAACGCCCGCCAAGCCGGCGATACCGGTAGCCCAGAAGTCCAAGTGGCTCTGCTGACCGCCCGTATCAACGAACTGACCCCCCACTTCAAGACCCACGCCAAGGACCACCACGGTCGCCGAGGTCTGCTGCGCATGGTGAGCCGTCGCCGCAAGCTGCTGGATTACCTGAACTCGAAAGACCACGATCGCTATGTGGCCCTGATCGCCAAACTGAGCCTGCGCAAGTAAGCGATTGACCAAATGACAAGCGCCTGAGTTAGGACACTAGCTCAGGCGTTTTTTACTTCGGAGACGGCAAAAACAGTACGAAGCTGTGTCATTCCAAAGCAATTCGGGGATTTTTCCGAGTTTTTCTGGAATGGCATCGTGGACTGTGATGTTGACTCCGGGCTTGGGTGAGGTGGCCCGCACCTCCCACAATAACTGGAGAAAAGAAAATGACAATGTTCAACAAAGTTACCAAGACATTCCAATGGGGCCAACACACGGTCACCATGGAAACCGGCGAAATCGCACGCCAGTCCACCGGCGCTGTGCTGCTGGACATGGACGGCACCGTCGTGCTGGCCACGGTGGTTGCCAAGACTGAAGGCAAGCCCGGCCAGGACTTCTTCCCCCTGACCGTTGACTACCTGGAAAAGACCTACGCTGCAGGCAAGATCCCCGGCAGTTTCTTCAAGCGCGAAGGCCGCCCCAGCGAGTTCGAAACGCTGACATCCCGCTTGATCGACCGTCCGATTCGGCCTCTGTTCCCCGAAGGTTTCTTCAACGAAGTGCATGTGGTGATTCACACTGTTTCGTTGAACCCTGAAGTGGACGCCGACATCGCTGCAATGATCGCAGTGAGCGCCGCCCTGTCCATCAGCGGCTTGCCGTTCAATGGTCCTATTGGTGCCGCCCGCGTGGGTTACATCAACGGCGAATACGTGTTGAACCCTGGCCAGACCCAGCGCAAAGACTCCATTATGGATCTGGTCGTTGCCGGTACTGAAGCGGCTGTGCTGATGGTCGAGTCCGAAGCGCAGCAGCTGTCTGAAGAAATCATGCTCGGTGGCGTGGTTTACGGCCACGAACAAGGCGCTATTGCGATCAACGCGATTCACGAACTGGTGCGTGACGCTGGCAAGCCGGTCTGGGACTGGAAAGCCCCTGCCAAGGATGAAGTTCTGATCGCCAAGGTGGTTGCCCTGGCCCAGGAAAAGCTCGCTGCTGCCTACCAGATTCGCAACAAGCAAGCCCGTACACACGCCACGCGTGAAGTGACAACCTGGACCAAGATGGGTCTGAAGGCTGAGGGTGTTGAGTTCGATAGCGTGGCCGTGGACGGCATGCTGTTTGACATCGAAGCCAAGATCGTTCGCGGCCAGATTCTGGCAGGCGAGCCCCGTATCGACGGTCGCGACACACGCACTGTGCGCGCCATCGAAATACGCAACAGCGTGCTGCCCCGTACCCACGGTTCCGCCCTGTTCACCCGTGGCGAAACCCAGGCTCTGGTGGTCACCACTTTGGGCACTGAACGCGATGCACAACGTATCGACGCCCTCTCCGGCGAATACGAAGATCGCTTCATGCTGCACTACAACATGCCTCCGTTTGCCACTGGCGAAACAGGTCGTGTGGGTACCCCTAAGCGCCGTGAAATCGGCCACGGCCGTCTGGCCAAGCGCGCGCTAATTGCCGTGTTGCCTTCCAAGGAAGACTTCCCGTACACCATGCGTGTCGTGTCCGAAA
>JAYWAV010000382.1:0-3356 GCA_043782015.1 Rhodoferax sp.
GGCATTGGTACCAGCGAAGTCGAGCACGTGATGGCAACCCAAACGCTGCTGGCCAAGAAGGCCAAGAACATGTTGGTGAAAGTCGAGGGCAAGGTTGCCAAAGGCATCACCGCCAAAGACATCGTGCTGGCCATCATCGGCAAGATAGGTACTGCGGGCGGCACCGGTTACACCATTGAATTCGGTGGCTCCGCGATCCGCGGGCTCTCGATGGAAGGCCGGATGACGGTCTGCAATATGGCCATCGAAGCCGGTGCACGCGCCGGTCTGGTGGCTGTCGATGACAAGACCATCGACTACGTCAAGGGCCGTCCTCTTGCGCCTGGCCACAGCGCCGTCAAAGGCGACGCAGCGGCTGTCGAGTGGGACCAGGCTGTCCGCTTTTGGAAGACTTTGTACACCGATGCCGGTGCGCATTTCGACACCGTGGTCGAGCTGGATGCAACGCAGATCCTGCCGCAAGTCACCTGGGGTACATCGCCCGAAATGGTGCTGGGCATCGATGGCCGCGTGCCGGACCCTGACAAGGAGAAAGACGCCAACAAGCGCGGCGCGATGGAGCGCGCACTGACCTACATGGGCCTCACGCCCGGCAAGGCGCTGGATGATTTGTTTGTCGACAAGGTGTTCATCGGCTCCTGCACCAACAGCCGCATCGAAGACATGCGCGAAGCCGCCGCCGTTGTAAAAAGGCTGGGCCAAAAGGTCGCCAAGAACATCAAGTTGGCGATGGTGGTGCCTGGCTCAGGTCTGGTGAAAGACCAGGCCGAGCGCGAAGGCCTGCACGAGATTTTCAAAGCTGCGGGCTTTGAATGGCGCGAGCCCGGCTGCTCGATGTGTTTGGCAATGAACGCCGACCGGCTGGAGCCGGGCGAGCGCTGCGCCTCCACCAGCAACCGCAACTTCGAAGGCCGCCAGGGCGCCGGTGGGCGCACCCATCTGGTCAGCCCCGCGATGGCCGCCGCTGCCGCCATCCACGGTCACTTTGTCGATATCCGCAAGTTCAGCTAACCACCCAAGGAAACCACCATGAAAACCTTGATCACGTTGATCGCCATTTCTTTCCCCCTGATGCTGGGCGCCTGCAACACCGTCAAAGGCATGGGCCAGGACATGCAGAAGGCTGGTGAAAAGATTGAAGGCGCGGCCAAAAAGTGAATAAATTCACCATCCACAATGGTCTCGTCGCCCCGATGGACCGCGAGAACGTAGACACGGATGCAATCATCCCCAAGCAGTTCCTCAAGTCCATCCGCAAGACTGGCTTTGGTCAGAACCTGTTTGACGAATGGCGCTATCTGGACGCCGGCTTCCCCGGCCAAGACCCTGCCAGCCGCAAACCCAACCCCGACTTCGTGCTGAACCAGCCGCGTTACGCGGGTGCATCCATACTGCTCGCACGCAAGAACTTTGGTTGCGGTTCGTCCCGCGAACATGCACCCTGGGCTCTGGACCAGTACGGCTTTCGCACCATCATCGCGCCCAGCTATGCCGACATCTTCTTCAACAACAGCTTCAAAAATGGCATGTTGCCTATCGTGCTGGGCGAAGCGCAGGTCGATCAGTTGTTCAATGAAGCGCTGGCCTTCCCCGGCTATCAGCTGACGATCGATCTGGAGCGCCAGGTTGTTGTCAAGCCAGATGGTGCAGAAATCACATTCGACGTGCAGGCCTTCCGCAAGTATTGCCTGGTCAACGGCTTTGACGACATCGGACTGACCCTGCGCCACGCTGACAAGATCAAAGCCTTCGAAGCCCAGCGTTTGGCAGAAAAACCGTGGTTGGCCCACACCATGCGTGCGTAAGCAGCTATTGATTCGATAGCATTGCGGGTCGGACTACTCGCGAATGCGATGTGCTCTGACCCCAACTAAACATGAAATCTTGCGGGACAGATTCTTAGCTCTGTACCCAACAAATCAGGACTCACTATGAAAATCGCAGTACTGCCGGGTGACGGCATTGGCACCGAAATCGTCGCAGAAGCCGTCAAAGTATTGAAGGCCCTGGAGTTGCCACTGGAAATGGAATCCGCGCTGGTGGGTGGTGCAGCCTACGAGGTCCACGGCCACCCGCTGCCCGAGTCCACACTCAAACTCGCCAAAGAAGCCGACGCCGTGCTGTTCGGTGCCGTCGGCGACTGGAAGTACGACACGCTGGACCGCCCATTGCGCCCGGAGCAAGCCATCCTGGGCCTACGCAAAAACCTGGGCCTGTTTGCCAACTTCCGCCCCGCCATTTGCTACGAACAACTGGTAGGTGCCTCCAGCCTGAAACCCGAGCTGATATCCGGCCTGGACATCCTGATCATCCGCGAACTGACCGGCGACATCTATTTCGGCCAGCCCCGCGGCCGCCGTATCGCTACCGACGGCCACTTCCCGGGTGCCGAAGAGGCCTTCGATACGATGCGCTACAGCAAGCCCGAGATCGAACGCATCGCCCACGTTGCGTTTCAGGCCGCACGCAAGCGCAACAAGAAGGTCACCAGCGTAGACAAGGCCAATGTGCTGGAAACCTTCCAGTTCTGGAAGGACGTCGTCACCGAAGTCGGCCAGCAATACCCTGACGTCGAACTGCAGCACATGTACGTGGACAACGCCGCAATGCAACTGGTCAAGGCACCCAAGGCCTTTGACGTGGTCGTCACCGGCAACATGTTTGGCGACATCCTGTCCGACGAAGCCTCGATGCTGACTGGCTCCATTGGCATGCTGCCCTCGGCCAGCTTGAATAGCAGCAACCAGGGCCTGTACGAACCGAGCCACGGCAGTGCACCTGACATCGCGGGTAAAGGCATTGCCAATCCTCTGGCGACCATTTTGAGCGCGGCGATGATGTTGCGCTTCAGCTTGAATCAGGAAGAATCTGCTTTGCGTATTGAAGCTGCGGTTCAGAAGGTCTTGCAACAGGGTCTGCGTACTGCGGACATTTATAGCGAAGGCACAACCCGAGTCTCTACATTGGAAATGGGTAGCGCCGTGGTTGCGGCTTTGTAAGCGCGTCGCTCGCTGGGTTTAGCGCGCTCCAGAGCAGCAGGGCTGTGCGGTTTTGCTCCATGTCCCCCGCGGCCGTGAGGGCCGCTCCTCCTTGACTTACGCAAAACCGCACAGCCCTACTGCTCTTCCGAACGTCGGCGCACGGATGCCTTTTGGATTCCCTGTCGGGATCCGACTTCTCCAGCCGAAGGTAAGGGGTGGGTGTTTTGCGCAAGTAAAGGAGGAGCGCCCAAAGGGCGCGGGGGACATGGAGCAAAACATCCACCCCTTGCCTGCTGCGGGCGAACGAAACCAACTCACTCTGTAATCTCCAAGTAATCAAATCAGAAAACTTGCAATTACAATCGCACCCATGCA
>JAYWAV010000383.1:0-3348 GCA_043782015.1 Rhodoferax sp.
CTTGGCACGCCAGTCGGTGGTGTCGGCGGTGGGCAGGAAGTCGTCGGTGTTGTCGAGGGGCGTGGGGTCGAGGTACCAGCCGTGGCTGGCGGCGGTGGGCTCAAGTGTGATTTCAGGCCGGTAATGGGCAGAGTTTCTTGCTTGGGCCAGCACAAGATTTTCGTGGGCAAAGGTGTTGGGTACCACCAAGCTTTGCGCCATGACCAGAACTATAGATAGGCTGCTTGAGTATCCCTCTTGCTCAGGGCGTCCGCCAGGAAGACCGGAACAGAGTTTCGATACGAAATCAGTATCTACATTCAAACGAATATTGTAGATGACCTTAAATCTAAGATTCCCATATAGAACCAGATAGGCCGCAGAGTCTGTGCCAGTCTTGCGCGTTGGGCCCCCATCATCATCTCGTTCCGTCACCCAGTAGCCGAAACCTTCTGGTTCAGCGGGATGGACGCCGGCGCCGATAACACCATATTTTGGTGCCTGTAAGGTCGCTACTACCACATCGGAAGAGCCAGACAGGCTTGCCCTGCTGGCAATGCCAAAACGTGAGGCGAGATATCCTTTAACTATTTCATTAAAGCTAGCGAGGTCGGTATATGTCACAACGTCCCCACAGGTCGAAAGCACTGCGTCCAGACCACTTTGCCGACTGACATCAACTGCATACGTGCTTTCAGTCATTATCCGATTTGATCGTGCTTTACGTGTGGAGATAGTGGACTGTGTCGCGACAAACGCCGTCTCAGCGTTCAGGTCAGGCGATGTGGCGATTGAGTCAAACATTTTGGTTGTCTCGAATACACTTGGTGCAATTAGATTGGGGATGCTTGCAATCAATTTGCTTGCGCCATTGATCGGTACAAGCTTCGGCGGCGCAAGATAGATATGGAAATGATTCTGATGATCTTTTGAGGTTCCGTTCGATACGCCGAGATTGGTCAGCACCTGTCGAACCTCTGCATAGCTGTTTTTATTGGCGTCGCCAAACAGCACCTTAGAGATAATGCCACCACTATCCGAGCGAAACAATGCATCTTGAATGGTTGCCTTTTGGGCGGTGGTACCAGATCGAATTGAAGTAGTCACATCCTCTTTGGTCGACCAATACAAGGACAAAAAGTCCCGCAGTGCGTCCTGCTGGAAGTTTTTGAGCTTTTCTCCCTCGGCGATCAAAGACTGTTTGGCGTTTGGAATCCTGTCGCTCGCCACCCATTCCAATGCGTTGGAGAGATTCCAGCCTGGCGCGGCGACAGAAAAGATGCTGGCGTCCGCAGTCTTCTTGTCCTGCCATTTACTCGCAATCAAGTCCCTAACACCCAAGTCAAATGCCATCCCTACATCATGACTTTCATGCCCACCGGGGGTGGGGGTAAATGCATGGTTTGCATCCACAGCGCCGTTAAAACGAGCGTCCCTGGATTCTTGTGCGCCAGAAATTGCAGTACTTCGAAGCGGCTGCAGAACTTCAGGGGCAAGCTCACGCGCCCTCATCAGGTCACGCAGCCAACTAGTCCCAAAAACCTCTACTGCCATAGCGCCGCCTGTTTGGCTGCTATACCATCGAGGCAAATTTATATTTGATTTTGGATAACTGATGATATTGTTGGTGCGTGTGCCGAAGAGCTGCATCCAGTGAGGTGCGTTGTATGCATTCAACCAGTCAATAGTTGTTTTGCGTTCGGCGTCATCCGACTTTTCTTCGATCTTTCCATCGGCCCCGGCGCTGTTTAAAAGATCCAATCGCGTGGTTGGCTTTATCTCGGCGGCAGCGGATTTTCGTGCGGCTTCAATGGCCTTCTTTGCAGCGCTGGCCTCCAATTGATCCTTCTGTGCGAGGCGGGCGGCTTCAATTCTTTCCAGTGCCGCTGCCTTCTGCTCCGGTGTCAAGCCTTTGACAGCCAGTACTGGTTTTCCCCATACCGCAGGCTCGACAGTGCTGCTGCTCACAAAGGCCGCTTCCGCGCCGCTTGCAGTAACGGTCGCGGCGACGGTTACTTCGACAGTACCGTCCGGCGTTTTTAGCTTCTCTGTGTACTTTGCCGATTTGGTAACGGGAGTTACCCCATATCTGACTGCCTTCTCAAAGACCTTTAGCGCGGCAGCCTCATTGCTTGAAAAAATGCCATCAATCTTAATATCTTGAAGCGTGTTGCCTTCTTTGGCCTTATTTTGGCCGACGCCGGCAAACCCAAGATACGCTAGTCGCTGCTCAACCTTGAATGCGTCGAGCTTGTTGTTCGATGCGGCATCTGCACTTAGTCCGCCTTTAATACTGATTTGAGTGTAACCAGGATTTTCGAGTGGGCGATCCCCGAAGAAGATGGTATCTGCCGCCTTTGCGTAGTCCTCAAAGTTGATCGTAAGTTGCACTGAGAGCTTTCCAGGCTCGAATTTTCCGAGCTTGGTGAGCAACTGGATCGACAAGTCCATCGTGCCCACGGGTACGCCCGTGAGATTGTTGCCCGCACGCAGCTTATTCAGCAGATCGTCGGTGATATTGGCTGCGACAAAGAATATTCCTGACTTCTTAAAGGAGGCATCATCTGCCTTGGCCGTTCCGTCGTCAACAAGTGTCACAACCTTCATAACCGTCTTTCCTTCAAATAGGTTGTCGTCAACAAGAAGATTCAAACTTCTGGATTTGGCGCCAGTTGAAGCGGCATGCTTTCTTATTTCATCTGGGAGTATGTTAGAGTTGCCGAGAGCATCTTGAATTTCCTTCAAGCTGAGGCCAGTGCCGGCTTGTGCCCAAATCGCGTTGGCCACTTCATCTTTGAGGCTGACCTGTTTGACATCACCGAAGTTTGAATTTATGGAAAATTTGATTGTCTGCTCATCAAACACCGTCCCCGCCGGCACCCCAGTGACCGCGTTACCAGCAGCGTCAGTGATGAGCTGCTCCGACCCCGCTGGCAGCCTGATGTGCTTCTTCAGCCGATACGCCTCCGGGTGGTCAATCGCGGCTTGTATCAGCCGCGACACGTTCCAGGCCCCATTCTGATGCGGCAACTGACGCGTCCACGTGTCGCGCGCGCTGAACATGCCATACAACTGGCCCAGCAATACCTTGTGGTCTGGCGACATCGATAAATTCTGGATGCCATAGCCGTCCAGCGGCAGGGTGGCGCCCAGAAACTGTGGCTCACCCTTCAAACCAAACGGGTCTTTGACGATGCCCAACTTGCCGCCCACATTGACCTTTTTGGCGCTGGCGCTGCCGCCCACGGCGATGGGTTTGCCTTGTGGGGTGAAGATGAAGTCGGGGGCTTCGAACTGTGCGTTGTAGTAGGGGTCGCGGAAGCTGTAGTTGTCGTCGGCGACGATGGCGTATTCGTCGCCGTGATATTC
>JAYWAV010000384.1:0-9194 GCA_043782015.1 Rhodoferax sp.
TCCGCATGGCGAATCGTGTCTTCGTCGTGCTCCACCACTACCAGCGTATTGCCCTTGTCACTCAAGGACTGCAAAGCGCCCAACAAAATCTTGTTGTCCCGCGCATGCAAGCCAATCGTGGGCTCGTCCAGCACGTAGCACACGCCTTGCAGATTACTACCCAGTTGCGCAGCCAAACGAATCCGTTGCGCCTCGCCACCGGACAGAGTGGGCGCACCCCGATCCAAGGTCAGGTAACCCAGCCCTACCTCTTCCAGAAACTCCAGACGGCTCTTGATCTCGGGAATCAAATCGCGGGCGATATCGTTTTCACGCTGGCTCAACCGGCCCAAGGCCTGCAAAGTTTCAACCCACTTGCGAATGTCCGTCACGCTCAAACGGGCCAGCGTTGTGATCGCGACTCCGTCCACCGCGGCGGTAGCGTCCACATCTATGGTGGCTTCACCCGCCAACTGAAAACCGAATCGCACCGCGCGCGCAGTCGCGTTCAGCCGCGTGCCCTGGCAGGTCGGGCAGGCCGCATCCATCAGGTCTTCAATATCGGCCTCCGCAAACGTCTGCTCGCGGCCTTTGTTGTCATCGTCTTTCACCGAATCATCAAACACCTTGCGCTGGTCTTTGGTCAACGCGACACCCGTGCCCACGCAGTCCGGGCACCAACCGTGCTTGCTGTTGTAGGAGAAGAGCCGCGGGTCCAGCTCGGCGTACGAGGTGGAGCAAATCGGGCAGGCGCGCTTGGTAGAGAACACCTGCACTTTGCCGATGCCCGCAGCCGGGTTACCCGCCAGCATCGCTTCACGCAACCCATCCATGCCACTCAATACATGCACTACGCCCTTGCCGTGCGTCAACGCCAGTGCCAGTGCTTCGCGCAATTCCGCCTCATGCGCCGGGCTCACGTCCAGGCTCGCTACGGGCAACTCAATGTTGTGTTCCTTGAAACGGTCAATGCGCGGAAAGCCCGTGGTCGGCAAGAAGTTGCCATCCACGCGCAAATGCGTGAAGCCACGGGGCCGCGCCCAGTCCGCCAGCTCGGTATAGACACCCTTGCGGCCCGACACCAAGGGCGCGAGCAGCCCAATGTGTTGTCCGCGATAAGTCTTCAGCAACTGCGCCGCAATGCTGTCCGCCGTCTGCGGCGCAACCGCCGCGCCATCCTTGGTGCAATGCTGTGTGCCCAGCTTGACATAGAGCAGGCGTAGGAAGTGCCAAACCTCAGTCGTCGTGCCTACTGTGGACTTGCGCCCGCCACGCGACAGGCGCTGCTCGATGGCTACGGTCGGTGGAATGCCATACACCGCATCCACCTCAGGCCGCCCCGCGGGTTGCACGATGGAGCGCGCATAGGCATTGAGCGATTCGAGATAGCGCCGCTGCCCTTCGTTAAACAGAATGTCAAACGCCAACGTGGACTTGCCCGAACCAGAAACACCCGTCACCACGCTGAACTTGCCCCGAGGAATATCCACCGACAAAGACTTGAGGTTGTGCTCCTTGGCATTGACGATCCGAATGGAATTCGATGCGTCAGCGAGCGACGCCCCGGAGGTAGATGGGCTTGTGCCCGATGCCGATTTGCTACTCGCGAAGCGAGTTGATGAGGCTTCGGGCGCAAGCCCATCCGCCGCAGCCCGCACCAAATATCTAGCAGAGGGTTCGGAAACCTCATGCACAACCCCCATGGCCGCCGCGTAATCCCGCAACGCCTGCCCCGTGTGTGATGAAGCATGCAACATCACATCCTCCGGCGTGCCATACGCGACGACTTCACCGCCCGCGTCACCACCTTCAGGCCCCAAATCGATGAGCCAGTCCGACGCGCGAATCACGTCCAGGTTGTGCTCAATCACCACCAGCGAATGCCCCGCATCGAGCAGCTTGCGCAACGCGCGCATCAGTTTGGCAATGTCATCGAAGTGCAGACCGGTAGTGGGCTCATCCAGCATGAACAGCGAGCCGCGCTTGGCGAGAAACTGTGCGCTGGCGCTCTTGCCCTTGGCAGCTTCGGCCAGGAAACCCGCCAGCTTCAGGCGCTGCGCCTCACCGCCTGACAGCGTGGGCACAGGCTGGCCCAGCTTCACATATTCCAGCCCCACATCGACGATGGGTTGCAGCACACGAATCACATCGCGGTCAGCCGCAAAAATTGCAGCTGCTTCGCTGACCGTGAGGTCAAGTACATCGGCCACGTTCAGATGTACCGTTCGGACTGAGCCCTTCGACGGGCTCAGGACAGGCTCTGTCGAAGCCCCCGCGAGCCCTTCAACGAGCTCAGGGCGAACGGATGCGGGCAAGGGTCGCTCAATCGTCACCTCCAGAATCTCGGGCCGATAACGTTTGCCGTCGCAATCCGCACAACGCAAATACACGTCGCTCAGGAACTGCATTTCCACATGCTCAAAGCCCGAGCCACCGCACTGTGCGCAACGGCCATCGCCACTGTTGAAGCTGAACTTGCTCGCTGTGTAGCTGCGCTCGCGTGCCAGCGCGGCACCGGCAAACAACTCGCGGATCGCGTCCCACGCACCCACATAACTCACCGGGTTGGAGCGTGCCGTCTTGCCAATCGGTGACTGGTCGACAAACACCACTTCGCTGAGCAAATCTGCGCCCAGGAGGCGGGCATGCGCGCCGGGCGTCTCGGTCGCCTTGCCAAAGTGGCGCAGCAGCGCTGGGGTCAGCACGTCTTGGATCAGCGTGGACTTGCCCGAGCCGGACACGCCCGTCACGCACACCAGGCGTTGCAGCGGAATCTCAACCGTCACGTTTTTCAAGTTGTGCTCAGTGGCACCTTCCAGCACCAGTCGCGGCGTGTTGGCCGCGACCATGCGCTTGAAGCCCATGCCGACTTGCTTGCGCCCGCCGAGGTAGGCGCCCGTCATGGTGTCGGAGGTTTTGAGATCGTCCGTCGTGCCGTCAAACACGATCTGCCCACCCTTTTCACCGGGGCCTGGGCCCATATCAATCATGCGGTCCGCAGCCAGCATCACCGCCGGGTCATGCTCTACCACCACCAGCGTGTTGCCCGCATCGCGCAGGCGCTGCATGGCCACGATGATGCGGTGCATGTCGCGCGGGTGCAGGCCGATGCTGGGTTCGTCCAGCACGAAGAGCGTGTTGACCAACGAAGTACCGAGCGCCGTCGTCAGGTTGATACGCTGCACCTCACCTCCGCTCAGCGTGCGGCTCTGGCGATCAAGAGTCAGGTAGCCAATGCCTACGTCGCACAAATACTTCAGTCGGGTACAGACTTCTTCGAACAGCAGCTTGAGGGTCTTGGCGTCGGCCTCCGAGCCTTCGGACAGGTTCAGTCCGACTTGCAGTGAATCGAAGAAGCGCCGCAATTTGTCCAGTGGCATCAACATCATGTCGTGCAGACACAGCCCGGGCAGCGCTTCCAGTTGGGTGCGCGACCAGGTCACACCTTGGGGCATAAAGCGCTTGGACGGCAATAGAACTGCATCCGCCTGCTCTTTCGTACCAATGCGCCACAACAGACTCTCCGTCTTGAGCCGCGCTCCGCCGCAGGTGCCACATGGCGTGTAGCTGCGGTACTTCGACAACAGCACGCGGATGTGCATCTTGTACGCCTTGCTCTCCAGGTACCCAAAGAATCGGTCGACGCCAAACCAGTGCTGGTTCCACTTGCCGTTCCAGTTGGGCGAGCCCTTGTAGACCCAGTTCTTCTGCTCCTCGGTCAGCTTGTACCAAGGCGTGTCGCGCGGGATACCCGCGGCCTCGGCGTGGCGCATCAGATCGTCCTGGCACTCTTGCCAGGCGGGCGTCTGCATGGGCTTGACCGCACCGGCGCGCAGCGTGAGCTTGTCGTTGGGGATGACAAGGCCATAGTCCACACCCACGACGCGGCCAAAGCCACGGCAGACCTCGCACGCGCCCACAGCGGAGTTGAACGAGAACATCGATGCGATGGGGTCGGTATAGCGCAAATCGCTTTGCGGGCAGTGCAGGCCCGTGGAAAAACGCCATAGCGTGTCGCCCCCCGTTCGCGTTGAGCTTGTCGAAACGCCGCCTTCGACAAGCTCAGGCCGCACGGTTTCATCCATCACGTCTGGCACCACGTAAACATTGAGACGACCGCTGCCACGTTTGAGCGCCAACTCGATGGCTTCCAGGACGCGGACTTTTTCTACGCTCGCTATGCGGAAGCGGTCGGCGACGACGTCGAGGATTTTTCTCCGGGTGGCGCCGGATGCCTTGGGGTCAGAGCCCGATTTCGACTTGGCTTTCGACGCTCCGGCTTTGCTGCCTCCTGAATCGGGATCTGACCCCAACGCAACCTCGACCTCGCGCTCGGCATGGATACGGGTGAAGCCGCTGGCGCTGAGCCATTGGGTCACTTCCTCAGAACTAGTGTCTGCGGGCAGCTCTACCGGGAACGTCAGCACCAGACGGGGGTTGCCTTCTGCATTGGCACGACGTGCCAACTCCGAATAAATGGTCTCGGGCGTGTCGTGCTGCACCGGCAGTGCGGTCTGCTTGTCAAACAGGCTGCCAGCGCGCGAGAACAAAAGCTTCAGGTGGTCGTTGAGCTCCGTCATCGTACCCACGGTGGAGCGACTGGAGCGGACCGGGTTGGTCTGGTCAATGGCAATGGCAGGTGGTACACCTTCCACCTTGTCGACCGCCGGTTTGTCCATGCGATCCAGGAACTGGCGGGCATAGGCCGAGAAGGTTTCCACGTAGCGGCGCTGGCCTTCGGCGTACAGCGTGTCAAACACCAGGCTGGACTTGCCCGAGCCACTCGGGCCGGTCACTACCGTCAATTCGCCGGTGCGAATGTCCAGGTCCAGGTTCTTAAGATTGTGCTGCCGCGCCCCGCGAATGCGGATGGTGCCCTGGGACATAAGTTGATGCTCTCTGTGAGGGGGAGAGACATTCTAGGCAGTCCTGATTACCCCTTCAGCACGCGCTCCAATTCCTGAGCAGCTTTGGTGCCTACTGCCTCCTGAATCTTGGGCAACAGGGCCAGCAGATCGTCATAACCGCTCGCGCGCTCTACCGCCAAAGTCAGACGGACACCAAACAGGCCCAAGCCGGCGGTCAGCTTGGTCGCCAACGGCATGGCCAGTGCGTAGCGTTCCTGATGGGTAGGGTAGCCGCCAGCAGACGACCCAACCGCTTCCGGTACCATGGCTGCAACCACCACGGGCGCGGCAGCTCCGGTGGGCACCACCAGATTCAAGAACCCCTGGGCCAGCATGTGATCGACGTCCGCCTGGTTGCTGCCCATGCCTGATGTGGCCGTCAGCACCTGCTCCACGGATTTGTTGCCGTCAAACAAAATAAAGATGGAACGCTGGCGCGAAGAAAAGAGCGCAGAGCGCTCCTTGAACGCCGCCTGGCCCAACGCTGTCTTTATAAGTTGCATCAGGCCATTTTAGGACTGTCAGTTTGCATCAGCAAGGAATCATTCGGCAATGCCTCACCCTGTGTGCCAGGTGAGTGGTCAAAAAAAAGCCCTCACAAGGAGGGCTCAAAAATTATCCCGACCACCTTGGCCGGAACATCAACTCACTTTCAACATGCGCAATCAGTCGTTGGCGTAAATGTCCACGTCCTTGGTTTCCTTGATGAACAAGGTGCCAATCACAAAGGTCGCACCAGCAATGATGATGGGATACCACAGGCCGTTGTACATATTGCCGGTCTGCGCCACGATGGCAAAGGCGGTGGTTGGCAGCAAGCCGCCGAACCAGCCATTGCCAATGTGGTACGGCAGGCTCATCGAGGTGTAGCGGATGCGGGTCGGAAACATTTCCACCAGCATGGCAGCAATCGGGCCGTACACCATGGTCACCAGAATCACCAGGTAGGTGAGGATGGCCACCACCGTAACCTTGTCAAACTTGGCCATGTCTGCCTTGGCAGGATAATTTGCAGCCTTCAGCGCAGCACTCAAGTTGCCCGTGAACAAGGTGGAACCAGCGGTCTTCTCGTTGGAGAGGTCCTTCACAGACTTGGTAGCGGCCTCGATGGCCTTGGGTTCTTGGGGTTGCGCAGCGGTCAGATCGGCCAGCTTGGCTTCGGCCTTGGCCTTGGCAGCGGCAATGTCTTCCGGCGTGTACTTCACCTGCACCAGAGCCTGGCCTACCTGGATCGTAGCGGCCGTGCCAGCAGGCGCAACAATGTTGTCATAGCTCACAGAAGCCCGCGCCAGATTTTGCTTTGCAATGTCACAAGACGATGTGAACTTGGCTTTGCCAACGGGATCGAACTGGAACGAGCATTCAGCTGGATCGGCAGTGACGGTTACCTTATTGGCGGCCTGTGCGGCAGCCAGATCAGGGTTGGCCGCTTTGGTCAATGCAGTGAACACCGGGAAGTAGGTGAGCACGGCCAACAGGCAACCGGCCATGATGATGGGCTTGCGGCCAATCTTGTCGGACCAAGCGCCAAAAATCACGAAGAAGGGCGTGCCGATGATCAGCGAGATCGCAACCATGATGTTGGCTGTCGGGCCGTCCACCTTGAGCGTTTGGGTCAGGAAGAACAGCGCATAGAACTGTCCGGAGTACCACACCACGGCTTGACCAGCGGTCAAGCCGATCAGCGCCAGAATCACGATCTTCAGGTTCTTCCATTGGCCGAAAGACTCGGACAGCGGCGCCTTGGATGTCTTGCCTTCGGCCTTCATCTTCGCGAAAGCGGGAGACTCGTTCATGGACAGGCGAATGTACACCGACACGCCCAACAACAGAATCGACATCAGGAACGGAATGCGCCAGCCCCAATCTGCGAACTCGGCTTCACCGATCGCAGTACGGGTCACCAGAATCACGATCAAAGACAGGAACAAGCCCAAGGTCGCCGTCGTTTGAATCCATGACGTATAAAAGCCGCGCTTGCCCATGGGCGCGTGCTCGGCCACATAGGTCGCAGCACCGCCATATTCACCACCCAGCGCCAGCCCCTGCAGCATGCGAAGCGCAATCAAAATCACCGGTGCCGCCAAACCAATACTTGCGTAGCCCGGCAAGACACCCACGATAAACGTGGACAAACCCATGATCAGGATGGTCACAAGGAAGGTGTACTTGCGGCCAATCATGTCGCCCAAACGGCCGAACACCAGTGCGCCAAAGGGACGCACGATGAAGCCCGCGGCAAACGCCAGCAGCGCGAAGATGAAGGCAGAGCCTTCGTCCAGTCCACCGAAGAACTGCTTGGCAATGATCGCTGCCAATGAACCGTACAGGTAGAAGTCATACCACTCAAAAACGGTACCGAGGGAGGAAGCGAAGATAACTTTCTTCTCTTCTGCCGACATCGGACGTGGTGTCGCAGTTGCCATTGTGTGTCTCCAGGATGTTATGAAGCCTTCGACTTGAAGGCCTATCGGTATTCTTGGAGCATGCACTGACCCCGCTCTGACGCGAAACCAACGCTAGCTTGCGCCCGACTTACGATGCACTGACAAACTAAGGTCGAACCCTTAGGGGCAGTTTCACATGGCGGCAAATCAGGGGCGGCGCACGTCCAGCCCAGAAGGAACCTGACGTACCCCATCCCAGTGCGTGTCTGCAAACCAGGGGTTGCCGTCCAGGTAATCACGCAGCATCGGCAAGGCATCCAGACCCCAAAACACCTTGCCGTCCACGACCATCGCAGGCACACCGAAAACGCCATCTGCGATCGCTTCTTCAGCGTGGGCCCTGAGTTGTTCTTTGACGGATGTATCCGACGGGTCGCGCTCGGGTGCAAGCTGGGCCGCCAAAGCTGACAGCCGCGTGCTGTCGGATGCATCTGCACCGCCCGTCCATACATGGCGAAACACCGTCTCGCAGACATAGCGATTCGGTTGTCCCTGTGCCTGAGTGGCTACCGCCAGACGCAGCAGGCCCAGCGGATTGAACGGATGTGCGGCGGGCATTTGCAGTTTGATATTGCGTGCATGTGCTTGCCACAGCACCTGGCGGTACGTCCAGTCGCGCTTGGGCGCAATTTCTGCAGGCCCCAGTTGCCCATGGTGCTTCAACAAAGCCGCAAACAACATCGGCTTGTAAGTCACGCTGTAGCTCAGGCCCATCAGCGCCTGCGGCAACTCTTCAAACGCCAGGTAGGCATAGGGCGAAATGAAATCCAGGTAAAAGGTGATGTGCTTCATGGCATCTCACTGTTGGGAGTCAGCACCGGCAGGCGCCCAGCAACGCGGGCCCAAATCTGGCGCTTGGTTTCGTCGTCGGCCAGGCTCCAGGCGGCGATTTCGTCCAGGCTGCGGTAACAGCCGGTACACACGGGTTGTACCGGGTCAATACGACACACGTTGATGCACGGCGACGGAATGTCGGCGGCCTGTGTGCGAACCACAACGGCACGTGCCGCCAGTCGCCTTAGCGTGGCGCGCGATGGCAGGGGCGCAGTTCCATCCATAGCTCAGGCCTCCGGCGAGGGTGCTTCCACCACATCAGCCACCGGCGCGCCGACCAGCGCATGCAATTGCCGGGGCGTCAGCGGAAACACAGCGTGCGGATGACCGGCCGCGGCCCAAACAGTTTCGAAGCGAAACAACTCCTGGTCCAGCAGGGTGACGCAAGGCTGGGCATGCGCCACCGGGGACACTCCGCCAATCGAGAAACCAGTTTGCGCTTTGACGAAGGCCGCGTCAGCCCGACCCAGTGGCCCAACCAATGCTTCCACCTTCTTCTGGTCCACGCGCCTGTCGCCCGAAGTCACGACCAGCACAGCGGCGTCATCGGATTGGCGTTTGAAGATGATGCTCTTGGCAATCTGGCCCAGTTCTACGCCCAGGGCATCGGCCGCCTGCTGCGCGGTACGCGCCGCGTCTTCCAGCATGCGCGGCCCATGCGGGTGGCCGCGCTCCTGCAAAAACGCAGCAACACGACGTGCACCATCGGGCAAGCTAGTCACTTCCGCTCTACACATGGCCTAGCCCGCCCGCTTGGTCAACAGCGCATTGGCTGCGCGCGAATGCGGCTTTCGGCCCAGAAAGTCACTGATGAATTTGCCTGCGTCGATTAACGCGTCCAGATTGATGCCAGTGTCTATACCCATGCCGTGCAGCATATAGACCACGTCTTCGCTCGCAACGTTGCCCGTCGCACCCTTGGCGTACGGGCAGCCGCCCAGGCCTGCCACCGACGTATCAAAGTTCCAAACGCCCAGTTCCAGACTCGCCAGCGTATTGGCCAGCGCCTGGCCATAAGTGTCGTGGT
>JAYWAV010000385.1:0-3322 GCA_043782015.1 Rhodoferax sp.
GTCAGATCGTCAGGGCGGCCCACGACGGCAGCCTCGGCCACCAAGTCGGTTTTGGAGACCAGGGCCGATTCGATTTCCATCGTGCCCATGCGGTGACCAGACACGTTGAGCACGTCGTCGATACGCCCTGTGATGCGGAAGTAGCCACGGTCTGCGCTGCGCACTGCGCCGTCACCGGCCAGGTACAGCGTGCCGCCCATTTCTTCGGGGAAATAGCTCTTCTTGAAGCGCTCGGGGTCGTTCCAGATGGTGCGGATCATTGATGGCCAGGGGCGTTTGACGACCAGAATGCCACCGGTGCCATTGGCAATGTCCTTGCCCACCTCGTCCACGATGGCGGCCATGATGCCGGGCAAAGGCAGCGTACAACTGCCGGGTACCAAGGGCGTGGCGCCGGGCAGCGGCGTCATCATGTGGCCGCCGGTTTCGGTTTGCCAGAAGGTGTCGACGATGGGGCACTTCTCGTGGCCCACGTGCTTGTAGTACCACATCCAGGCTTCGGGGTTGATCGGCTCACCCACCGAGCCGAGGATGCGCAGGCTGCTCAAATCGGAGCGGTCAGGGTGCACTTTCGGGTCCGCCTCGGCCGCCTTGATCAGTGAACGGATGGCTGTTGGAGCGGTGTAGAAGATGGTGCACTTGTGGCGCTCGATCATTTGCCAGAAGCGGCCCGCGTTCGGGAACGTCGGGATGCCTTCAAAAATGATTTGTGTCGCGCCGGCAGCCAGCGGACCGTAGGCCACATAGGTGTGGCCGGTGATCCAGCCGATGTCGGCGGTGCACCAGAACACATCGGTGGGCTTCAAATCGAACGTCCAGTCCATCGTCAGCTTGGCCCACAGCAGGTAGCCACCGGTGGAGTGCTGTACGCCCTTGGGTTTGCCGGTGGAACCAGAGGTATAGAGGATGAACAACGGATGCTCTGCGCCCACAGGCACGGGTGCGCATTCGGTGCTCTTGCCGGCCAATGCTTCGGTAAAGGTCTTGTCACGGCCCGACACCATATTGCAGGCGGTTTGCGTGCGCTGGTAGACGTACACATTCTTGATGGACTCGCAGCCGCCCAAACCAAGGCCTTCGTCCACGATGGCTTTGAGCGGCAGCTCTTTGCCACCGCGCATCTGGTAGTTGCTGGTGATCACTGCGACCGCACCGGCATCGATGATGCGCTCCTGCAGAGCCTTGGCCGAGAAGCCGCCAAACACCACGCTGTGGGTTGCGCCAATGCGGGCGCAGGCTTGCATCGCGATCACGCCTTCCAGCGTCATCGGCATATAGACCAGCACGCGGTCGCCCTTTTTTATGCCATCGGCCTTCAACGCGTTGGCAAACTGCGATACGCGGGCCAACAACTCTTTGTAGGTGGTCTTGGTGACCGTGCCATCGTCGGCTTCAAAAATCACGGCTACTTTGGTTTCGGTCGGCGTGCCGATGTGCTTGTCCAGGCAATTGGCGGAGGCGTTGAGCTCTCCGTCGTCAAACCATTGGTAGAACGGCGCGTTGGATTCGTCCAGTGTGCGGGTGAAGGGTTTGTTCCAGACCACGTTCTCGCGCGCCAGCCGGGCCCAGAAGCCTTCGAAATCCGTTTCGGCTTCCTTGCACAGTGCGTAGTAGCCTTCCATGCCGGAAATGCGGGCGGCGGTGACCATGGCCTCGCTGGGGGGGAAGACACGGTTTTCTACCAGCAGGGATTCCATGGCCGACGACGATGTACTCATGTTGTTGTCTCCTCGAGAAATATCAGAACTGCCCGGAATGTCGTGGTTTGCACTTACAAGCCACTGACTTGCTTCAGGCTTACGAATTTTGCGCGAGAACGGTGCCCAGAGTTACCGGGGGTTACCTGCCGGTCATACCCATGGCGGCATCCGTCTTTGGCGCTCGCTGGTGGATGGGTATGCCCAGCCCCATCAGGAAAATCATGTAAAAATGGCCTGCAACCCGCTTTACATATGTGCAAGCAGCTATGAATTAGATAGCATCTCACGCCCCGTCATGTCGCCCGGTACGACCCACAATTCAAACTGCTCCGCCGTCACATGTCCGCTGGCAATGGCCGCCTCGCGCAAACTGCTGCCCTCCTTGTGCGCCTTCTTGGCAATGAAAGCCGCCTTGTCGTAACCGATGTGTGGATTCAATGCAGTGACCAGCATCAGCGAACGGCTGACCAGCTCTGCAATGCGCTCCCGGTTGGGCTCGATGCCCACGGCGCAGTGGTCGTTGAAGCTCTTCATGCCGTCGGCCAGCAGGCGCACGCTCTGCAGAAAGTTGTGCGCCACCATGGGCCGGAACACATTGAGTTCGAAGTTGCCGGATGCGCCGCCGATATTGATCGCGACGTCATTGCCCATCACCTGCGCGCACAACATCGTGAGCGCCTCGATCTGTGTCGGGTTCACCTTGCCCGGCATGATGGAGGAGCCGGGTTCGTTTTCAGGAATGGAGAGTTCACCAATGCCACTGCGCGGGCCGCTGGCCAGCCAGCGCACATCGTTGGCAATTTTCATCAAACTGGCCGCCAGCGTTTTCAACGCGCCGTGCGCATGCACCAGGCCGTCGCAGCTCGCCATCGCCTCGAACTTGCTCGGCGCAGTGACAAAGGGGTGGCCGGTCAGGCCTGCCAGTTCGGCTGCAACGTCGTGTGCGTAACCGGGCGGTGCGTTGAGGCCGGTGCCGACTGCGGTGCCACCCAGCGCCAGCTCGTACAAATGCGCAAGTGCGGCCTCAATGTGTTTTTCGCCATGCGCCATCTGCGCGGCGTAGCCGGAGAACTCCTGGCCCAGCGTCAGCGGCGTCGCGTCCTGCAAATGCGTGCGACCTATCTTCACGATGTCATGGAAATCGCGCGACTTGTGCGCGAGCGTCGTCATGAGCACCACCAGCGCGGGCAGCAGCCGTTCGCGAATCGCCGTCACGGCCGCTACATGCATGGCCGTGGGATAAACATCGTTGCTGGACTGGCTGCGGTTCAGGTCGTCATTGGGGTGCACCAGCCGCCCTTCTCCGCGCGCGCCGCCCAGCAGCTCGCTGGCGCGGTTGGCCAGCACTTCGTTGACGTTCATATTGGTCTGCGTGCCCGAGCCGGTTTGCCAGACAACCAGCGGGAATTCATCGGGGTGTTGGCCTGAAATGACCTCGTCCGCCGCGGCCACGATGGCCTGCGTTATTCTCTCGTCTTGCAACCCCAGCGCGTGGTTCACACGTGCCGCACTGCGCTTGGTCTGGGCCAGCGCGCGGATGATTTCCACCGGTTGGCGCTCCCCGGAGATGTCGAAGTTCTGCAAGGAGCGCTGGGTTTGTGCGCCCCACAGCTTGTCGGCGG
>JAYWAV010000386.1:0-9169 GCA_043782015.1 Rhodoferax sp.
GTTGAAACGGGGTCGGATCGTGCGGCTGAATCGGGGTCGGATCACCGGAAGCGAAGCTGAAGTGTGCTCTGACCCCCATTCAGCCGTCCCCATTTCAACAGTTCTCGACACCAACATCGTCCTGGACCTGTTTGTATTTGAGGATCCGGCGACGCAGCCGCTGTTGACTGCCCTGCAACAAGGCACGCTGCGCTGGATTGCGACACCGCCCATGCGCGAAGAGCTGGAGCGGGTATTGGCATACCCGCAAATTGTCAAAAGCATGGCCTACCACCAGCGCAGCGCAGCCCAGGTGCTGGAGCACTTTGATGCCTTGGTGCAATGGCAGGCGATTGCGCCCAAAGCCAGCGCGACCTGCAAGGACCCGGATGATCAGAAATTCATCGACCTGGCGGTAGCCCACAAGACCATGCTGTTGAGCAAAGACAATGCTGTGCTTTGTATGAAGAAAAGGCTTCTAGTGCTTGGCGTACAAGCGCAAGAAGCTATGAAATACATAGCAGAATAGCGCGGGGACGCTGCTTGCTTACGCCGCCAGTCTTTGAGGCATATCCGCATGCAGCAGAAAACTGTCGGCTGTGGCCTGCGGCCAGGTCAGCCGGTAGATCGCTGGCAGGGCTTGCAAATCGCTTTCTAGCAACGATCGGTCGGGCAACTGGGTCAGGATCATTTGTGCCAGCGAGCGCACTTTGTTCTCGGAACCGCGACGCACGATGTGGTGTGCGGTGATTCCGCTGGGGTGTTCCACGCCGGCGGCCTGCACCAGCTCTTGCAGCGCATGCAGGGTCTGCTGGTGGAAGTTGTAGACGCGCAGCGCCTTGTCCGGTACCACCAGTGACTGCTGGCGCAGCGGGTCCTGGGTGGTCACACCGGTCGGGCAGTGGCCGGTGTGACAGGTCTGCGCCTGTAGGCAACCCAAAGCGAACATGAAACCGCGCGCGCTGTTGCACCAGTCAGCGCCCAGCGCCATCATGCGGGCAATGTCAAACGCGCTGACCACCTTGCCAGCGCAGCCGACCTTGACCTTGTCGCGCAGGCCAACGCCGCGCAGCGTGTTGTGAACCAGCAGCAAGCCTTCCTGTAGCGGAGAGCCGACGTGGTCGGTGAACTCCACCGGTGCCGCACCGGTGCCGCCTTCGGCGCCGTCTACGACGATGAAGTCAGGCGTAATGCCGGTGAGCAGCATGGCTTTGACCATCGCAAACCATTCCCACGGGTGGCCTATGCACAGCTTGAAGCCGGTCGGTTTGCCGCCGGAGAGGGTGCGTAGCCGTTCGATGAAATGCATCATCTCGACTGGCGTTGAGAAGGCACTGTGCGAGGCCGGCGAAATGCAGTCCACACCGACCGGTACGCCGCGTGCTGCCGCAATCTCCGGCGTCACCTTGGGGCCGGGCAGCATGCCGCCGTGGCCGGGCTTGGCGCCCTGGCTGAGCTTCACCTCGATCATCTTCACTTGCGGGTCTATCGCGTTTTCGGTGAACTTTTCGGCGTTGAAGCTGCCATCGTCATTGCGGCAACCAAAGTAGCCGGACGCCACCTCCCAGATCAGGTCGCCGCCATGCTTGCGGTGGTGCACCGAGATCGAGCCCTCGCCCGTGTCGTGGGCAAAGCCACCGCGCTTGGCGCCGGCGTTGAGCGCCTGAATCGCATTGGCGCTCAGGGCACCGAAACTCATGGCCGAGATGTTGAATACGCTGGCGCTATACGGTTGGGCGCGGCCCTCCCCAATGGTGATGCGAAAGTCGTGCGAGGCCAGCTTGGTGGGGGCGACCGAATGGTTCATCCACTCGTAGCCCTCGGCGTGTACATCGAGTTGCGTGCCAAAAGGGCGCTTGTCCGGGTCACCCTTGGCGCGCTGGTACACCAGCGAGCGCTGGGCGCGCGAGAATGGGTTTGCCTCGTTGTCGCTTTCAATAAAGTACTGGCGAATTTCGGGGCGGATGAACTCCATCGTGAAGCGCAGATGTCCGATAATGGGGTAATTGCGCAGGATGGAGCGCTTTTGTTGCCGCAGGTCGTAGACCCCGACCGCTGTCAGCGCTGCGAACACCAAAAACGGCAGCCATCCCACGCCAAATACGATCAGGCTGAACAAGCTCAGTAGCAGGCCGAAGCAGCTCAGGCCCATGGCCGTGTAACGGATCGGGAACAGGTTATTCAGGGTGTGCAGCATGGACAGGTTTCCTCAGGGTACGTGACAATACCAGCCACAACCTCCTTTGCACAGCCTATGAACCCTAAATTGACCCTCCCCACCACGGCTGAAGGCCATAACCCGGACCTCCGCCTGGCTTTGAGCCCAGAAGAATTCGACCAGATCGACGCGATTCTTGACGAGATTCGCAGCCGCGCCGACGAGACACCACAATGGGAGTTCTGCGAAGGCTTCATGGCCGCGCTGGTCGTTAGTCGCCGCGTGATTCCGGTGGAGGAGTACTTGCCGGTATTGCTGGACAGCGGTGAAGCCGAAGGCGACTTGGGCAGTTTTTCCAGCCAAGCGCAACAGCAAGAGTTCATGGGTCTGTGGGCCCGGCGCTGGAATGAAATCAGCACTGCGCTGGACATCACCGTAGAAAGCCTGGACGACGAACGCGCCTACCACCCCGAGGTGATGGACGTGCGCGGTGCAGTCGCGGCACTGCCGGAGGCCGAACGGGCTGACATGGCGGGTGAGAGCCTGCCTTCGTTTGCGCAAGTCTGGGCTTTGGGCTTTATGTACGCCGTCGAGAGCTGGCCCGGTGAGTGGGTGCCGCCACGCGACAAGCAAGCGCAAAAGTGGTTGAACGCCAGCCTGGAAGCCATGGTCGCGCTGACTGAGGACGACACCGATCCGCCGACGTTGGCCGTGTTTGACGACGAGGGCGTGCCCAGTGTCAGTCTGAAGCGCTTCAATGCATTTGCCGATGCGGTCTGGGCGGTGTATGACTTGCGCGAAATGTGGCGCGGGATTGGACCCCGTGTGGAGACGGTGCGCAAGGAGGCAACCCTGGGACGTAACGATGTATGCCACTGCGGCAGTGGCAAGAAATTCAAGAAGTGCCACGGCGCTTGAGTACCCCGTAGTGAACAACCAGCATCTGTCACTGGAGTGGCAGCAATGGATTCGCGACAACCTGGCCCGTGCTTGCACGGTGCCCAGCATGGTCGAGATGATGGTGCAGGCCAATTTCGATGCGCACTTCGCCAGTGAGTGCATTGCCAAGGTGCAAGGTAGCCAGATCGTCTCTGGTATCCAGGCCACCACGCCATACGTTTACGAAGAGCCGCGCTTCCCCATGCATGGAAATGTCATCGCCACTGCCGACCGGCATGTACGTGTCAGCATGCGGCTGTCCAAGCCGGTCGTCGCGGTGCTGGACGATTTGTTCAGCATGGACGAGTGCGATGAGCTGATACGCCTGTCACGCATCAAGCTGCAGCGCTCCACAATTGTGGACCCGGTCACGGGGCGCGAGACGGTGATTGACGCGCGCAGCAGTTACGGTACCTTCTTCCATGCCGGAGAAACCGAGTTCATTGCCAAGCTGGAAACGCGCATTGCCACGGTGATGAACTGGCCCGCCGAAAATGGTGAAGGCCTGCAAATCCTGAACTACCAGGTCGGCGCCGAGTACAAGCCACACTTCGATTACTTCCCGCCTGGCGATGCGGGTAGTGCCGTGCACTTGGCAAAGGGCGGTCAGCGCGTCAGCACATTGGTGATCTACCTGAACGATGTCGAAGGCGGGGGCGAAACCATATTCCCCGAGATTGGCCTCTCAGTGACCCCCAAAAAAGGCTCCGCGGTGTACTTCGAATACTGCAACAGCCAGGGGCAAACCGACCCCTTGTCGTTGCATGGCGGCACGCCGGTGTCGGCCGGAGAAAAGTGGATCGCCACCAAGTGGATGCGACAGGGCCCCTACGGTTAAGAGATCGTGAACAGGCTCTAAGGTACTAAGGCTGACTGGCGAGAAATTTATCGAGATTGCCGCGCGCCGTGGCTTTGACCTTGTTGTGCAACATCGGTGACCAGCCCAGTAACATGCCCGGCATGCCCAGCGCCTGGCGGGACCAGCGCCAGAAGTCGAAGTGGTCCTGGTGGCTGGCAATCAAACCTTCGGGGGTGAAGGTGAAATCCGCGTCGATGATGTTGTGCACCAGGCGCCCGGTGCTACTGAACTTGTAATGCGCTTCCCAGTGTGCATGCCCGCTCTGTGCATCCGCCGTGATGTCGCGGAATTCCAGTGTCCAATGCGCCATGCCCTTGGCGCGGGTGGCGGTGGACAGCATCCGCCACATACCGGCGGTTTCGCGCCGACCTTGCAGGGTAAAGACCGGATCGCTGAAAGTGACATCCAGGGCGTAGCAACGGGCCATGGTGTCAGCGTCCAGCGCAGCAAAGGCGGTGTAGAAACGCTGCAGGGTCTGGGCATTGGGGTGCATGGTGCTGTTCCAAAAATGAATTGGCTTGCAGGGTAATTCAAATCACCGGGTTGTGTAAAACAACGTAACAGTTCGGTCTATGATGCTGATCGAGTCCATCAGAGAGGATTGTTGTGGCGCACCGTTGGCATTGGCGTTACTTGCTCCGCCTGGCATCCATTTGCCTGGCGGGCATTGGATTGTGCGCGGGCGTTTGCGCCGAAACTTTGCGGTTGGCCACAGGCGAACTACCGCCCTATGCGACCGAACAGCGGCCCGACCAAGGCATTGCACTGGACATCATCCGCCGTGCGTTTGCCAACGAGGGTATCGATGTTCAATACTTCTTCAAACCCTGGACGCGTTCGCTGGAAGAGGCGCGCGACGGCAAATGGGACGGTACCGCCTACTGGGGCCGCAACCCCACCCGGGATGCCGGATTTCTGATCAGCGACAACGTGCTGACCGAGCAATGGGTGTTTGTCTACCGGCAGGACGCATTGGCTACACGCCAGTTCGACTGGAAGCAATTTGCCGACCTGACAGGCTTGCGCATTGGAGCGGCCAAATTCAACAGCTACACGCCCGAGTTTTGGGCGTTGCAAAAAACCGGGGCGTTGAAGGTGGAGTTCGCCGCGGACGATCTGAGTAATCTGCGCTTGTTGGTGGCAGGGCGCCTGGACCTGGTTCCGCTGGAGCGCAATGTGGCCTGCTATCTGATGGCGGCGCATTTCCAGCCAGCCGAAGTGGCAAAGTTGCGGGCCCATCCGAAGTTGTTGAATGACAACTTCACAACCCATTTGATGCTGGGTCAAAAGCTACCGCAAAGTGCTGCCCGCATGGCGGCGTTCAATCGGGGGTTGAAGGCATTGCAAAAGTCGCGGCATTACGGCGAAGTCTTGCGCCAGCCCGGCTGCAGTCTGAACCGCTAGTTTTTCAGCAGACTGACCAGCGTGCGCAGGCTGTGCAGTGCCGTAGCGTTGCGCACGGCGCTGCGGTCTCCGCAGAAGTGCTGCACTTCGCTGTGCAGTCCCGACGGTGTCGCCCAGGCGAACCACACAGTCCCGACCGGCTTGGACGCACTGCCGCCTGTAGGCCCGGCAATCCCAGTCACCGCCAGTGCGACGTTCACATGCGAATGTTTCACAGCCCCTGTAGCCATCGCACGGGCCACCTCTTCGCTGACAGCGCCGTATGTGGCGATCAATGCCGGATCAACGCCCAGCATCTCGGACTTGGCAGCGTTGGAGTAAGTCACAAAGCCCCGCTCCAGCCATGCACTGGAGCCAGGCAGCTCAGTGCACAGGCTGGCAATCAAGCCACCGGTACAGCTTTCGGCAGTGGCCAGTTGCCATTGATTTTTCAGAAGCAAATCAGCCAGTAACGTGCATGGGCTCTGCGTGAGCAGCTCCTGAAATAATAGCGCGCCAGCCATTGAGTGAAATTAAAAAGCGAACCGCCACAGTGCGATCACCAAGACCGCGCAACCAGCCGCAACCAGATCGTCCAGCATGATGCCCAAACCCGCCTTGCGCCAGGCGTGACCATCGGTCGTCGGGTCAACACCATGGAACAGCGCGTCTGCCCAGCCTACTGGGCCGGGCTTGACGGCGTCAAAAAAGCGGAACAGGCCAAACGCCAGCACCTGACCGACCAGACCGGCCGGCATGATCAGCCACAGTACTAGCCAGAACGCGACGATTTCGTCCCACACGATGCTCCCAGGATCGAGTACGCCCATGTGTCTGGCCGTCACGGTGCTGGCCCACCAGCCGATAGGCAGACTGGCCGCAATCAGCCAACCCCATGCGGTGTCGGTCATCCACGGGGACAGGGCCATGAACACCACCCAGGCCCACAATGTGCCGGAGGTGCCAGGCGCGATGCGCGACAGCCCGGAGCCCGCGCCCAGCGCGATGAAGTGCGCTGGATGTGAAAGAAGAAAACGCATGGTGGGTCGGCCCATGGGTGCCGCCCAGTCAGGCAGAGCCGGGGAACCCGGGGCGGCTGTCAGCAGGGGCGCGTGCATCCTGAGGGATGGATTTACTTGCTGATCAGGTTGGTGCCAGCGACACCGGTCGTTGCGTACATATAGGTGCCACGCGCCAGGGCCAGCAGGTTGCTGGTAGTACCGGACGTCGCTGCAGTCCATGTGATCGCGTCGGTGCTGGTGAAAATTTGTCCGCCATCGCCAACGGTCACAAATTGCGCACCGTAAACCACCGCATTCAGACGGGTGGATCCCGGCAGGACCTGGGCCGTCCAAGTGGTTGCGTCTGCACTGGTCAAGACGGTGCCGCCGTTCCCAACCAGAACAAATGCTACGCTGGATGTAGTGCTGGTGCTCGCGCCGTAGGAGAAACCATGGAAATCGACGGTGGATCCTGTGGTGACGGTGGTCCAGGTCAGGCCATCGGTGCTCCGTACCAACGTACCGTTTGCACCTGCAGCGTACCAGACACTTGCCGCATAGCTAACAGTGTATAGATCATTGGTGGTTGCGCTGGCAGTGGCAGGTGTCCATGTGGTGCCATCGGTGCTGGTGAGGATGGTGCCCCCCGCGCCGACAACTACGCTGATCGCTCCGTTGTTGGCTGCGGCATACAGGTTCTTGCTTGTTCCGCTGGATTTGGCGGTCCAGGTCACCAAATCGTTGCTGTACAGCAGCGTGCCCGCATCGCCAACGGCGAGGTAATTGGGTGTCGTGACCACGGTGCTTGAAACCACCGACGTTGCATAGAAAGCCGTGCCGTTCAGCGCATTGGTGGTGGGCGATGTTGCGCTTGTCCAAGCAGTGGCGTTAGGACTGGTCAAAATGACCCCGCCGCTGCCTACGGCCACGTAAGTGCCGCTGTAGGCCAAACCGCGCAGATCCTGTGTAGTGGCTGCCGTGGCAGCTGTCCATGTGCTGCCAGCCAGTCGGGGCGTTGCCGTAACGGTTGTTGCAGCAGCACCGCCGGGGCCGCCGCCGGTGCGGCCGTTCACAGTGAATGAATAGTTGTTGGCGTTAACCAGCCCGGTTATCGCGTAGGGTTGCCCAACGTTCAGTAGTACAGCGCCCCCTAACAGATTGAACCACCGGCTCATGTTGGAGTTGTCTTTGGGGGCGTATACCGTGGGCGCATAAAACAGCCAATACTCCACACCGGGTGTGGCGTCCCACGTCACGGTCACGGTCGACTCGGTAGCCACTGCCATCAGACCAGTGGGGGCCGGTGCCGGGCTGCCACCGCCGCAGCCGACGGTGATTGCCGCGGCAACCAGCAGGGACGCGATGACTTTGAAAGATTGCAAACGCATGTTCAGTTCCAGGAAAAAAGTTCACGGGTCGCCGACAGATGGCCACCCCTGCGCGGGCGCCCGTGGCGCCGCAAGGGGTCAATCATAGAGCAAGCGTGTGAAGCAGCCGCCTCCGGACCCATGGCGCACTTTGGGGGTGGGCCACGGTCCTTGCGTTTGTGCCAGCTACAGAAACCGTGCCGGAATGGCGCTATGAAATGGGTACAAAGGGAAGTATGGTTTGGCTTGCGCCAGCACACGTTGCACCGATGGGCGAGCGATCAACTTTTCAAAATAGGCGTGCAAGTGCCTATGTTGCTCTGGAAAAGTTTCCAGCGTGTGGGCGTAGAACAGGGCTGGGGCTGCGGCACAGTCGGCCAGGCTGAAGTTCTCGCCGGCCGCCCAGGGCGAAGATGCTAGTTGTTTGTCGATCAGGCTGTAGGCGGTTTGAATGGTCGCCCTGGCGCTCGCGGTCGCGAATCACCGGGAACTTGCAGAACGGCCACAGCGCGCCCAACTCTGCCCGGTCCTTGTCCGCACCGAGATCGATGATCCGGGCTTCAAACGCGATGTCGTGGTCGTACAGGGCGATCAAAACCTTGTGGCAAAAGGATGCCAGGGGGTGGTAGTACAGGGTCAATGGCGTGGAGCTGTCCACAGAGCGAGTGGCAAATTTCAGGCAGTCTGCAACAGGGACAGGTAGTCGTCCAGCACATCAATATTGCCGCTCCAGCCCTGGTTCATGCTGTCGTGGCTGGCGGCAAACAGCGCGCTTTCTTCTTCGGTGGCTTCGTAGGGCTCCCACACCAGTGTCATCAGCGTGCCGCCGTCCTGCTCGGTCAGCATCGTGGTGGAGTGGGTGTAGAGCGGCCAGGTCGGCGCCCACGGATTGCGGGTCACGCCACCTTGCGGGTCGGAGAAACACTGAACCAACACCATTTTCTCAGGCGCATGGAGTTCGCGAAACAACCACTTGCCCCACAGTTCCATACCGCCATCGACGGCCATCGCATAGTGGTAGCTGCCGCCGACGCGGAAGTCGAGTTCGCTGCGGGTTACGGTGCTGCCCTTGGGGCCCAACCAGTGCTGCAGGTGTTGAGGGTCGGAATAGACCTCCCAGACCAGCGCGCGTGGGGCCTTGAGCAGGCGGGAAATCGTGAAGGGGGGATGTGCGCTCATTGTGTTTCCTCGGTACTTGGGGGTTGCAGGGTTGCCAAATAGATTTCGAGCCGGTCCAGCCGCTCTTCCCAGTGTTGGCGGTACTCGGCGACCCAGTCGGCGGCTTCGCGCAGGGGCTGGGCTTCGAGCTTGCAGGGGCGCCACTGGGCCTGGCGACCTTGTGTGATCAGTCCGGCGCGTTGCAAGACCTTCAGATGTTTGGTCACAGCCGGCGCGCTCATCGCAAATGGTGCGGCCAAGTCACGCACCGAACTTTCCCCCTGCGCGAGGCGCGCCAGGATGGCCCGACGGGTCGGGTCGGCCA